>JBBRHB010000532.1:0-4079 GCA_038223355.1 Chloroflexales bacterium | reverse complement strand
TCTGCATGGTCGTTGCTGCCTCATCGTACCGGCCGAGTTCAACCACTGCATCGCCCATCACCCCGTAGACCTGACTGCGATAGGGGTTCAGTGTACGTGCGTGCTCCCCGAAACGAAGTGCCTCAGCAAACTGGTGGCGGGATAGTGCCAGCGAGCCCTGGCCTAGCACCGCGTCGAGCTGTTGCGGATCGTGCTGGAGGGCGGCTGTAAGAGCTTGCTCAGCTTTGCCATAGAGCGAGGGGTCGGCGGTTTCCCGTACGCGTTGTAAATAGGCGAGCCCCAGGTTGGCATAGGCGGCGGCGTCATCGGGCTTGCGCCGAATGCGCTCCTGAAACGCGCTAATCATCTGTTCTGTGGAACGCTCGCTGGGCTTCGGGGCTGGAGCGTGCGTGTCGAAGGCTAGCGATTCTGTCGGATGGGTGGCGAACGACCGCACGACCAGCATTGTCGCGAAGATTATCAAGGTCGCCACAAACATCATTTCCGGTGACCGTTTCCATACTCGGTGCATAGTGCTCCTTAACCACTGGCTGTTCTGCTGGCTGCTGTGCGCAGGTCACTGCCCCGGTTCTACTCCCGGGGCAGTGATTAGTGCGTTCCGCTCGTTATTGATCGCCGTTGAACACGCCTCCTTGATGGCGCGGCGTTGCGCTGGTGGCGAAGATCGGGGCGAAGATGTTGATCGCATAGGTATGTATGTAATCTTCGCCGGAGTGTGCTGTTCCAAGGTAGGGGAAGGCCGGCAGGAACGGCACATCATTCTGGTTCACGCCATCTCGCAGGACGTTCACCAGAGCGGGGTTGAACTGGAAGCTCGTATTGTTGGTCAGGAGGCTGTAGGCTGCGCCGCCAACCGCCAACAGCTCGATGTCGGTGACATCATCCGCCAAACGCCGGCCGTTCGGGAAGCCGCAAACGTCGCCGCCCAAGAGGCCAAGCTGGTAATCCGGGGTGGGGGCACAGAGGCTGCCTGCTGCACCTGGTCGGAACGGCAGCGCCGTGTTAATGCGCAACATTTCGGCCGGTTGGACGACCGCCGGTTGATTGACGTTCGTACCGGCCGGGACGGTGACTGGCCCGGTGCTGGTGTTGATAGTAAACGGCTGGGCCGTCTTGATGCCAGTCAGGAAGATGGTTTGCAGATCGAGGCGGTTCGGACCAGGATTGGGTACACCATACAGGGCGGCCAGCAACTGTTGCAGTTCTGGATTGAGCACACTCTGTTTCAGCAGGTTGCCGGACGGCGTATTGCTTGTATACAAGCCGTAATCTTGCTGAGGCAACAAGCCGTTGAAGGCATCCTTGAGTGCCCGCGGAATAACCACCTCGTTGACCAACGGCATGCCGAGCCGGGAGACCTGCACGAACGGACCCGAGTACGCCACAGAACCCGCACTCAAGACCTTGGTTGATGGCCGACTTGCTGTGGCCCACACGCCGAGCACCGACTCCCCGGCCGTGGCTAATAAGGAGATCGGCACCTGCATCACGATGCTATGCACGTTGTAGCCCGAGAGCCCATCCAACGGCACGGTCGGCGACGTATAGCCGATGGGTGGCCCCTGGCTACGGAGTGACAGCAGATCGAAGATCGAGCCGAGATCAACGAAGAACGGATCATCACGCGGCCCGGCAAACACATTGATCGCAGCCGGCCCGGTGCCGATGTGCGAGATAGCCATCGCGGCGAGGGCCGGGTAGTTTGGCGTCGACTTCGGGCCGACATTGACCGGTGGTGTGAGCAGATTCGATGCGAGCACCGTGCTAACCGGCGGCAAATTACCCACCTGAATGACCTGTGTCAGGCTATAGCTTTGGGGCACATTCCAGTTGGGATCCGTCAATGAGTTAATGGCCCCGGTGTTGTACAGGAAGGTGTTCGGGTTTCTCGTCGTGGTCGTGAAGCGGAACTGGTAGGTGATATGGCTCTTCGCATCGCCCACGTTGTCAATATGGATTTCGTACAGCACCTCATCCGCAAACTTATTAAAGTTTGGGCCACCTTGGGGCTGCTCGAAGGGAATATAGTTCGCCACCAGGGTCACGGCGTCGTTCCGGTCGGGACTGATGAAGGCATACACATCCGTGTTATCGGCGTCAGGGTCAGAGGCGATCAGCGGTGCTTCACGGTGGCTCGATGCCCCAAGCGGGACGGGGGTATACCCCAGTAGCAGCGTTGCGACTATGACGAGTGGGGTTAGGATGACGGATAGAACGCGGAAGAGACGACGACCTTGTCTCATGGTACATGCTCCTTGAATGGGCTGCGTTTACGAGTGGACAACGATGTGTTCGTCTACGTATGAATCGCCCGTTCAACCTCCTTCCAGGATGGGCCGCTAAAACACAAGCGGAGATGACTCCGCAGCGGTGCAAAGGAATGTCCCACATTCGCTACGCTAGGCGCTAGAGTGCTCACCGGTTGAATGTGACCAGCCGCCGGCTGGATGCTCATCTTTGTATGCTAACAGGCTGCGGTTAGAGGGTTGAGGTCGTGGTGGTCCTAGGCGTACTCGGCATTAGGGTAGCTGCATACCGGGACTTAACTTGGCGGCGGTCAAAACTCGTCGACGACGTTACCGCTCCCGGCCGATTACGCTGAGAGCTAGCCCGGCGTGCTGAAGAACGTCTTCGACGGACACTGCCTTCGAGCGCTACGACGTGTGGCGGCGCGGTCGCTCGTGTTCGGCGGAGTCGAGCGTGATGGTGACAGGGCCATCGTTGACCAGATGAACGAACATGTGGGCACCAAAACGACCGGTTGCGACCGTTAGATGATGATACGTGCGCAGGTGATCACATACCTGTGCGACCAGTGGCTCGGCAATGCTTGGATGGGCGGCATGGACAAAGGAAGGACGGCGGCCTTTGCGTGTGTCGGCCAGGAGTGTGAACTGGGAGACGACCAGGACTGCTCCACCGGTGTCGATAACCGATAGATTGAATTTGCCTTCGCTATCATTGAAGATGCGCAGTTGGGCAATTTTATCTGCGAGTGCGGTCCCAATTGCTGCATCGTCGCCTTCGGCAACACCGAGTAGGACCAGGAGGCCTGGCCCAATCGCGCCGACCACAACATCATCGACTACCACCCGTGCTTCGCTCACCCGTTGCACGACAGCCCGCATCGTACTAAACCCCGCTCAGTGGCTTGCCATTCACGCCGCGGCTTGGTCCTGCAATTTGGGCGAAGACGATGCGACCGGTCTGGGTGGTATATAAACGCGTAACGACGACCGGCAGCTCTTTACCGACGAGATGACGTGCATCTTCAACCACGACCATGGTGCCATCGTGTAAAAAGCCGACCCCTTGCTCACGTTCGCGTCCTTCGCTACGAATGGTGATCTTGAGCTGATCGCCGGTTAGGAACGGCGTGCGTACAGCGTCGGCCAGGGCGTTGAGATTGAGGATGCGTAGCTTTTGCAAGCTGCCAACCCGTTCGAGGTTGCCGTCGTTGGTGAGCAAAGCCAAGCCCTCGGCGCGTGCCAGCGCCAGCAGCTTATCGTCCACTTCGTGGACCATTGGCAGATCCAGGTCACTGATTTCTACTGTGATCGCGGGATCGGCTTGCAAGGCTTGCAATATATCCAGGCCGCGCTTACCTTTAGCGCGCGTCAGGTCATCATGCGAGTCGGCCAACTGCTGCACTTCCTGGAGCACGAAGCGGGGTACGACCAGCGTGCCATAAATAAAGCCGGTATGAATCACGTCTACGATGCGCCCGTCAATGATGACGCTGGTGTCGAGCAGCATCCGCTGCCCCTGCGCGATAGCCTGTTTGGGCATGAGCAAACGTTCTAAATCAGCTTTACGTGCACTCGCCGCGACTAAGCCCAGGTAGGCCGCCAGCAGGGCTGCAGTAATCGGCAAGTACGCGCCGAAGATCCAGGGCAGATGGCTAAGCGGTACGGTTAGCAGCACACCAATAAATAAGCCGCCCACGAGCCCAAGCGTCGTTGTCATGAGCTCGATGGCGGTCATCGTCTGCGCGCGCCGCCTGAGTCTGCGAAAAGGATAGAGTGTCAGATGGTGGGTTAGTACGAGTCCTAGCCCTGCGCCACACAGCACCAGCAAGC
>JBBRHB010000531.1:0-4086 GCA_038223355.1 Chloroflexales bacterium | reverse complement strand
CTGCTCAATATTCTTCAATGCCGCATGCACTTGGTCCATCAAGCCGTCGGGGAATTTGGCTGCCGCTGAATACAGGTTGCAGGCCCCAGTTGTGATGGTAAAGCCGGGTGGCACCGGCGCACCAGATTGCGACATTGCCGCCAGCCCGGCACCTTTGCCGCCCAGCAAATCGCGCATGTCGGCGTTGCCATCGCGGAACAGGTAGACGTACTTTGTAGCCATTGACACGATCTCCCATTATATATATGGTCATGAATCCACGGACGGATTATAAAGCTGCGTCGCTGCAGACACGCTGCCATGATACCGCCGTGGGTTAAGAGTGTCAAAGATGCCGGCGCTATGCGGCGAGCAGCGTGCCGGTATAATGCTCTTGGATGAAAGAGACGATCCATTTGGCATCGATCGACACACGTACTGCGGCTGTGAAAGCCGAAGCGCGCCGGCTCGGCTTCGATCTGGTTGGCATCGCGCGGGCAACGCCGCCGCCACATGCCGATGCACTCGATCCATGGCTGGCGGCGGGGCATGCCGGTGAGTTGGGCTACTTGGCGCGCAATGCGGCGCAGCGGCGCGATCCGCAACTGGTGGTGGCAGGGGCACGCTCGATCATCAGCGTGGGGCTGCACTACCGGCCGGCTGAGCCCGCTGCGGTGGAGTGGAACGACCCCGCGCGGGGACAGATTTCGCGCTATGCCTGGGGTGTCGATTATCATGATGTTGTGCTGCCTAAGCTGCGCCGGTTGCAAGGGTGGCTAGAGGCACAGCTCGGACGGACCGAGATTGGGCGGAGCTATGTCGATACGGGGCCGGTGCTGGAACGACCCGTCGGCGTTGCTGCTGGGCTGGGCTTTCAGGGCAAGAATACCCTGCTGATCCATCCGCGGGCGGGCTCGTGGTTCGTAATCGGTGAGATTATCGTCGATGTGCCGTTGACCTGCGATGTACCACTCGCTATGGGTGGTTGTGGTTCGTGCCAACGTTGCCAGGTTGCTTGCCCGACCAAGGCCTTTGTGGGACCATATGTGCTCGATGCACGGCGCTGTATTTCCTATCTGACAATCGAGCTCAAAGGACCAATCCCGTACGCTCTGCGCCCGCTGATCGGCAATCACATTTTTGGCTGTGATGTCTGCCAGGAAGTGTGTCCCTGGAATCGCAAGTTCGGCCAGTTTACGCACGAAACCGCCTTCGTACCGGCCGCTGGTGCACCGGCCCCGCTCTTGCTTGACTTGATCGCCCTGACCGATGAGCAGTTTCGTGAACGCTTCCGGGGCTCGCCGATCAAACGGGCTAAGCGCCGAGGCTTGCTGCGCAATGTCGCTGTCGCCCTCGGTAACTGGGGTAGCTCAGAAGGGGTGCCTGCACTTAGCGCCGCGCTGGCCGATCATGAACCACTCATTCGCGGGCATGTAGCGTGGGCTCTCGGTCAGATCGGCGGTGCAGCCGCTCGCACGGCCCTTGAGGAGCGCAGTGCTGTTGAAGCCGATCCGTGGGTGCAAGAGGAGTTCGCGTTGGCGCTCCAGGCATAGCAGGGCAGCAAATTTAGATATCAGGTGGCGGCTCGGGCTCGCCCTCGATATCACCATACCAGCGCTCAAGCCACTCAAGCGCTTCATAAAGGCGACTGGGTGGCATCCGTCGGTAAGAGGTAATGCCGAACTGGCGATACAAGCCCTGGAACACACCGCCATATTCGTTGCGATACGTGCGCGCTGCCAGGCTTTGGGCGACCCGCCGCACAGCCTGGGCCAGGATCAGCGCCTGGGGATCATCAATACCCCGGCTGTCGCGGTCCTCGTTCAGTTGGCGCTCGATCAGCATTTGTTGGCGGGCAAGATTGGCCTGAGCCATCTCACTAATGTAGCCATGGTCGGAGGGTGCGAACTCGCTGGCCTGCGGCAGCAACGCATCTTCGGGGCTGAACCCCTGTGGCCGAAACTGCTGCCATAAGATCGAGGCACACTCGCGCTGGTAGGACACCAGCTTGGTCTGCGCACTTTCCTCGACTTCGGCATATTGCAAGGTGAGTAACCAGAACGGGACGAGATCAGATCGGAGGCAGGGCGTGGGCTCCAGCCCCGAGGTAGTACGAACATCGATCGTCCGTGTGCCGGCTGCCAGGATCGGATAGCCGGCTGCATACTCCGCTTCGGTTAGCGGATCAAGACCTAGCGTACTACATAGCCGTGGAAATGGAACGTAACTTTCGTTAGCGCTTAACTCTTGAATCGTAATAAGGTCGGCGCTATCAAAGAAGCGCGGTAGATCGGGCATGGAGCCATCCTTGTCGCTCGTTGTGCGATCAAGGTGAGCAAGAGCGGTGCCGGGGTGATGAGTTGAAACCTGCCTGCATTTTGTGTATAACGTCGGGAGGCCCTATGTGGGTCGCTTAAAGACGCCGTGCCTCACGCTGTGCACGAGGGCAATGTAGGAAGAGGGAACAAGGCAGATGGAGTATCGAGGCTTAGGTCGTTCAGGGGTGAAGGTATCGACGGTGGGGCTAGGTGGCAACCAGTTCGGCGGCAAAGTTGACCGGTCAGCGACGGAGCGGATCGTCCATGCGGCCATGGATCTGGGCGTCAACTTTATTGATACCGCGGATGTCTACAACCGAGGTCAGTCCGAGGAGGTGCTTGGTGCGGCGTTAGCCGGACGGTGGGACAAGATTGTGATTGCAACCAAGGTGCGTCACCCAATGGGTGATGGACCGAATGATCGTGGTGCGTCCCGCTATCACATTTTCGAGGGCGTACATGCGTGCCTGCGGCGGCTCAACACCGATCACATTGATCTGCTACAGATCCACGCGTGGGATGCCGAGACGCCAATCGAAGAGACCATGCGCGCACTTGACGACTTGGTGAGTAGTGGCAAGGTGCGGTATGTTGGTGCCTCTAACTATGCGGCTTGGCAACTGTGCCGCTCGAATGATGTAGCAGAGATGCACGGGCGGGCCGGCTTCATCTCGGTGCAGCCGCACTATCACATGCTGGAGCGCGGGATTGAGAGCGAATTGGTGCCCTATTGTCAAGCTTTTGGTGTGGGCATCTTGCCGTATTTTCCACTCGCTGGCGGCTTCTTGACGGGCAAGTACCGGCAAGGCGAGCCCGCACCGGCTGGCAGCCGTGGTGAGTCAAGCCCCTATGTGCAGCGGTATTTCACGCCTGAGAACTTCGGCAAAGTGGACAAGCTATGTACATGGGCCGAGGCACAAGGCCATACTATGGGCGAACTGGCGATCGCGTGGTTGCTTGCTCAGCCGCAAGTAACATCGGTCATCGCTGGCGTGACAAGTGTGGAGCAGGTCCAAGCGAACGTAGAGACGGCAGCCTGGAAGCTGACGCCTGAGGACGAGCAAGCGGTGCGCGCGATTCTGCAGGTTTAAGGATACGGAGGGTAGAGGGCGGGAAGGCCAGCGCTCTACCCTCCGTGAGATTACTGTCAGCATCACTTCCTAGGGCCACGGTGGTACTATTGGGAGTTAGATAGACCAGGGCTATAGTGGCAATGATGAGCATGTTCTAAACGCCTAGCATGGCAAAGGAGATTCCCGATGATCACGGCTACAACGAGCCAGGTTAAGGTCCTTTACACAGCCGAGGTAACGGTCACGGGTGGAACTATCCTCGATTGTTGACAGGTTTGGGTAAGGAGAAGTCGATATGGCTGGGGAGCGAAGTGCGCCGACGCGTGTTCGGGCAATTACTCTTTCTCGCGAGTATGGAAGCGGCGGTGGTGAAATTGCTGAGCGTCTAGCCCAGCGCCTCCATTGGCAGTTAATTGATCATGAAGTAGTCGCCCAAGTGGCGCAGAAGTTGGGCCTCAGCGAGGCCGAGGTTGCCGCTCACGACGAGCGCGCCGATAGTCTCGCGACCCGCATCCTCAATAGTCTGCGTTTCGTCCAGCCCATCGTGCCCGTCTCGTACGATGTCGATGTGCCGGTACCCACGAGTTCCCGCGTCTTCTATGACGCACAGAGTCAGGTCATTGATGGGGCTGTCACTACGGGCCATGTTGTGATTGTTGGTCGTGGCGCACAAGCTCACCTCACGACCCAGAAGGACGTTTTCCACGTCCGTATCG
>JBBRHB010000530.1:0-4090 GCA_038223355.1 Chloroflexales bacterium | reverse complement strand
GGTCATGAATGCCGTGCTGCATGCCGTATTGGGCGGCCCAATGATGGCCGAAGGAGCCGCCGCCGTGACCGATCACCAGTCGTAGCTCGCCATACTGCTCAAGAAGTCGCCGGATGGCTTGCGCCACAGTATGTAGCACGGCAATTTGGAGTGCTTCAGGGCGGCGTTTGTCGGTTAGTATTGAGCCGCCCAGCTTGAGCAGTACCAGTTCGGCCATCGCGCTATCTGCCGCTACTCATCGGATGGAAAGACGATCCAAGGATGGAATCGCAGCGATCCACAGCGAGCCGCTGCTGAAGGCAATCTCGTTGCCCGCAGAATCGTAAAAGCGCAGAGGAGCGGCGGGGCTGTTCTTGACCCAAGTGGCGTTGATCAACCCGCCATCCTTGAACACCCGCGCTGACCCATTGCCAACCACATTTTGATCAATACGCGCTTTTTCATCATTGGTGCGCTGCGCGCCGGTCACCGCCATGACAACTACATTATTGGTCCAGAGCTGTGCGCCCGTGAGGCGGTCGATGTCGGCATGGCCGAAAACAGTACGATAATACGCATTCTGGCCCGGGCTGTACACAAAGCCTGCCGCCGAATTCTGGTCCAAGAAGTAGTAGTTCAAGCTAGTGGCTTGGGGCTGCGCCAGCGGAGCGGGCTTGGCATACAGATAGCCGACATTCGCGTCATCGGAGCCACTAATACCACGACTGGCAGCGAACTGACGAAGCAGCGCTGAGGAGGTATACAGGTTGTGCGGAGCCAGGCGGCTGTTGTCGCGATAGGTGCCGGTGGGTTGGTTGAGCGCATCGAAGTTGATCAACTGATCGGTCGATTGAACCAGGGCAAGGCCATCCGGACTACCCCCAGCATGCACATAGAGCGGATGAAAGGCCATTGCCCATTCCGCGAAATAGTAACGGGTGGAGCGGATAGGGCCGATTTGGGCTGCATCAGGCGTCCAGCCATCGGCAAAGGTCGCAATATAGCGTGAGATACCATATTCGGCCAGCCCTTCAAAGACAACTGCGGCCTTATCCATGCCGGATTGAGGATAGGCGTCGGGGTGATTATCGATCATCACCATCCAAGGCCGGTGCGTGATACTGCCACGTGGCAGCATCGCTCCCTGTGCCAAGCCACCCGTATTTTGCGCCACGGCAGGCTTAGGGCGCGTAGTAGTGGTTGCCTTGGCCTGTGGAGCGGACGTACTGGTTGGCCGTGCCGTCGGAGGTACATCGGTTAGCGGGGCCGGCAAAGTGGTGCTGGTTGGAAATGGAGCGGTGGTGTCGGTCGCGGTGATGGTCGCAGTTATTTCTGCGGTGGTTGAGACTATAGTTGCAGTATTCGTTGGAAACGTGGTCGCTGTCGTTGTAGCTGCCGTCGTGGTCGTAGGGACGAGGGTAGGCTGCATGGTTGGGGAAGCAGGGGACTGCGACGGCGAACTTGTTATCGTCGTTTGACTGCGCTGCACGGCCACCGGGTTGGGGGTCACAATGGGTGCAGCGCAGGCGACTAAGACAATCGCCAGACTCAACAGGCCGAGCCAGTTGCGAAGAGAGATAGAGATCATGCTTGTTTCTCTTTTGGAGCAGCCAGCGCTTGCCAGGCAACCTCTGCCGCCTCTGCGTCACCCTCAGTCGTGGCTGCCGGCGCATAGCGCGCTTGCTGGTAGTGGCCGGTAAGGGCTTGCACCGCGTCATCCCGGTTGGGGAGAGCCTCGCTCAAATCGGGACGGTACTCCGCCGGCGTTTGTTGCAGCCGGCGACCGTGTTCGGCGGCTTCCCCGATCATCAGTGCTTGGATATAGCGCCGCCGAATGCGTGTGGCCGGATCCGTAGCGCGAAGCGACTGGAGCAATGCTTCGAGGCCCCCGGTCTGCCGTCGCGCCCATAGGCCACGCAGGTCATCGGCAACTGCGGCCCACGAGAACAGCGACTCGTGAGCCTCGTCACCACGCAACTCAACGTGCTTGCGGCGGTGTTGGAAGAAGACAATCGCGAGGATCATGACGACCAGGGGCAGCAACATGATCAGGTAGAGCGGGATTTGGAGCACATACCGCAGCACTGCGGAGCTATCAGGCAGAAGTTGTTCGGGAGGTGCGGCAGGCAGTGCCGGGAGGGGTGCCGGTGAGCGGGTGTGGCTGGCAATCCAATTGCCGATGGGTGACAATAACCAGACTAAGGGTGTTGCGACAATCAGCATCAGCAACATCAGGGCGACGATGGAGGCCCGCAGCACGTTCGCGGCACTCGTTGAAAAGAGGGCTAAGCAGCTGATGCCGACCAACAGCAACATCAAGGTAACGGCAACCCCACTCCGGAGCCAGCGCCAACGGTCGGTAACCACCCCGGCTTCAGCATCACTGACCAGACGTGCAAGGATCAGGCTGATGAGCGCGAGCCCAAACATGACGACCACAGCGATTAGCAAGGGCTGATCTTCCTTGAAAGTACTGGCCTCAAAGGCGTTGACTAACCCGATCAATAGACCACCAATGACGACGGTCAGGATGCTGCGGCGGAAGGTATGCACCAGCGTGCCATGATCATGGTCGAGAAGACCAAGCCCGCGCCACCAGCACCAGAGCGTCGTTAACAGCGTGATATATACTCCACCCAACTCAATCTCACGTATCCGGCTCCAGCTCTGCCAGGGCAGGATATCGCCCAGCACTTGCCACTTGGTTGCCCACAGCGTGACGATGATTAAGGCGATGCTGATCGGCCAGCGCGTGCCGGTTTTCTCGAACGGCCAGCGCACAGCACTCGCGGCAGCCAACCCGACGACCAGCAGCAAAATCAACCAATTAATGGGACTAGGGCCGAAGAGCGTTGCCAATAGGAGTATGACCACATAGGCGCGGGTGGCCTCGAAGGCGGCAACAACAGTGTAAAACAGCCAACGCAGCGGTTGCAATGACGACGCAAACGACTGGGAGTTCATCTTGTCTATTCTACCATGGCTCGTTAGGCTCACCTCGCTTGGTCAACTGTTATTTGCGTGAGATGCGTGGCTTGCCAGGCAGCATCGAAGGGCAGGGCTTCAACCTCGACCCCCGGTATGACCGGTAGCTTTCCATCGCCGCCATACAACCAGCGGACCCGGCGCCCGCGCTCGGCCAAGCGTAGCAAGGTCCCTTGCATATCCTGGGATGGGACGGCACTGATCACCAGCACCGTCGCTCCCCAGGGGAACTCGCCACCGATGCGGCGTAATAGCTGCGGTAACCCGACGACCGAATACGGGACCAGTTTGGCCAGGGCTTCCAGTACAGCGCCAAGTTGGGCCGCACTACGGCCCAATGGTACACGGGCCAACTGCTCACTATCTACCGATCCGGCATTCACGTATAAGCCGAAACTCCATTGACCACGGTCGGCTGCGGTAGCCACAGTGGCGGCGACGCTGATTAGATACTCGATTAAGTCAGGGTGTATACCTTCCCAATAGTGCTCGAAGGTATCAAGATCGAGCACGATCAGGAGATCGAGTGTCGTATTCGGCTCGAAGATCCGGGTTTGTAACGCCCCACGCCGGGCTGTAGCACCCCAGTGGATCGTTTTGAACGGATCGGTGGCTTGGTAATCGCGAATGCCAATCGTGCGGGTCGGATCAGTCAGCAACTGAGTTTGGGTGCGGTAGTCACCCATCGGCTGTCGTGGCCGAAGCGTGAGATTGGGTAGGTTCGCTAACTGAGGATAGACGATCAAACGCGTGAGGGTGTCGATGCTGATGCTGGTAGTATTGAGGCCAAAAGGATCGCTGGCAGTGAGTTCGACCGGCCCAAAGGAATGGAGGCCGCGTGCCTTGCACTGTAGCTCTATTTGCCATCTAACGGCTTCATAGGGTCGCAGCGCGAGACCCCGACTGAGGACTACACAGCCAGGTCGAGTAGAAGGGAGTATGGGCGTGCCATAATCGAAGCGTGCCGGTACAACATCGCTACAGCGTATTCCCGGGACACTGAGGAGTTTGGGATTGACCACCCGCATAGTGAGCGCGACCTTGTCACCGACGAAGGCGTGTGACTGACTTAGGCTCCGCTCGTAGCGCACCCGGCGTAGGCTCCAGGTACTCCAGCGGTCAGCAA
>JBBRHB010000529.1:0-4095 GCA_038223355.1 Chloroflexales bacterium | reverse complement strand
CCATCTTCGCCGCACGCGCTGCTGTACAATGTGGGATGCAACTTCTTGGGCGAAGTTGCGTATAGCTTGACAGAGGAGCAGCGATGGAGCCGCACAGCGAGGAGCTGGGCTGGATCGAGCGCTCGCAGCAGGGCGACCATGGTGCTTTTGCACAGCTGGTAGAAGCCTATCAGGGACCGGTCTATAACTTGGCCTACCGGATGCTGCATGATGCCGGTGAGGCAGAGGACGCGACCCAGGAGATTTTCCTGCGGGCCTATACCAAGTTAGCCATGTATGATCGTGAACGTAAGTTTATAACCTGGTTACTGTCAATCGCCTCGAATTATTGTATTGACCAACTACGGCGCCGCCGGGCTCAGGTCGTCACCCTCGACGATATCGCCTATGCCATCCCGAGCACGGCAGCAGGACCGGAACGGCGAGCATTGGACCAGGAGCAACGGACGGCGATCCAGCACGCGATCAACCAGTTGCCCGATGCCTACCGGCTGATCACCGTGTTGCGCTACTATCAGGATTTTTCGTATGAGGAGATCGAGGCCATCACAGGCTTAAGTGAGGCTACAGTCAAGACGCGGCTGTTTCGAGCACGGCGGATGCTGCAGGAGCTATTAATCAAGGAAGGGGGGGTGCCGTGGACTGTGGAGCCATCCGTTCACTCCTGACGCAGAGCAGGTTATCGCCCGACCAGGAAGCCCGGCTGGCCGTGCATCTCGGCAGTTGCGCTGCATGTGCCGATGATGAAGCCGATGCGATCGGTCAGTTGCTGCGACATGCTCAGCTTCCCGCCGTGTACCCACCGCCCACGCTTACAGCAACGATTATGGCACGCCTGCCGCAAGCAGCGCCAGCGGTATTGTATGAACGTGAGCAACAGCAAGCGCGCTGGCGCGGGCTGTTGAGCAGGCTGGGTTTGGTGGTGGCAGCGGTCGTCATGGTGCTTGTGAGCGTATGGCAGGGCGTCACCACGCGAAGCAGCGACGCGATCCTGGCAGGCTGGGGCGGACGTACAAGCGCTTTTGCGCACTTCCTCCTGCGGCTAATATTGGTCAGCAAGAGTGTGTTGCAGGGTAGCACGCCGCTGGTCACATTGCTCATAATGCTAGTGGTGCTCACCGGCGTTGTAGCAGACCGTCTGCCGAGGCTATGGTTGCCGCGCGCACTCGTAACAACTGTGGTTGGGCTTGGCCTCCTTGTGGCAGTACTAGCACGGTATCCACTATCCGGGAACTCGTCAGTCCTACAAGGAGGTAGGCGCAGTGTCGAGGCACCGATCATGGTTGTGGGAGGCGCAGGTGGCGATGTCCTCTCGTTGTTGGGCGATATCCGAGTTCAAGGTCATATTCAGGGCGATGTCGCGACACTGGGCGGCAAAGTGATACTGGCAGCCGGAAGCACGGTTGATGGCAGCGTGTTATCGGGAGCCGGAACAGTGCAGGCGAGTGGCGCGCAGATAGCAGGTGGGGTTATTGACGGCCTGGGGCCGGTCCCGGCCCTGGCAGAGGTTGCACCGGGGAGCAACAATGCCGGTCAGGGCGGCCTTACGCGGCTTGGGGGCATGCTGGGAGCTTTCGTGACCCTGTTACTGGCGGGTCTGTGGCTCATGCTGCAGGGAGAACAACTCAGCGGTGCGAGTGAGCAGCTCCGGAGCATGCCGTTGAAAGGATTGGGGCTCGGATTGGCAGCTACACTGGTGTTGGGGACGCTATGCGTGGCAATCAGTACGATCTTAGCCGCAACGTTGTTCGGCACCGTCTTGATTCCTGTGGTACTCCTCGTCGTCCATCTACCCTATATTCGGGGCATTGCCATTGTCGGGCAGGCGTTGGGCCACCAGATTGGTGGGAGCGATGAGCCGGTTCATGGGCTGTGGGGCATAGGCATCCAAGCAGTCGTGGTTATAGCTTTGGCCCTCGTCGCTCCGCTCGCCAGTCTGGTGGCTTTTTACCTGCTCGGCAGTCTCGGGCTAGGGGCCGGCCTGTTCACCGGCCAGCGGTCGCAGATTAGTTTCTAGACACTTACCCACGGATCAAGAGGTGTTCACCCTGCGCTACGGATGGCTAAGAACGGCGAGTCCTCAATAAGCCAATGGCAGTTCGACGCGACCACATTGGTGCCGCCTCGGACGACATGCGGGCCAAGCAGGCGGTGGTGGTCGGGGCGCGATCAGTGAGTACGGACGCGCTAAGGAGATCATGACACAAGGCGACTTTCCCGACACGTTTGTATGGCGTGCTGCCGGCGCAGCGAATGCCGTTGGGGACCGGAGGATAAGGAGGAAGCATGACGATCACTGAACGGCAAACAGCGCACGTGGATACAGAAGCTCGCATCGAGGCCTTACTGCACGACATGACACTGGAAGAGCAGGTTGCCCTGATGGCCGGGGCTGACTTTTGGACGACCGTGCCGGTTCCGCGCCTCGGGATCCCCGCCATAAAAGTGAGCGATGGCCCGAACGGTGCGCGGGGCGGTGGCAGTCTCGTTGGCGGCGTTAAGGCCGCAAGTTTTCCCGTCGGTATCGCGCTAGGTGCCGGTTGGAACACTGCTCTGGTTGAGCAAACTGGTCAGGCGTTGGCGGCAGAAGCGAAGTCCAAAGGGGCGCGGGTCTTGCTCGGGCCAACCGTCAATATCCATCGCTCCACCCTGAACGGACGAAATTTCGAGTGTTACTCAGAGGATCCTTACCTTTCCGCGCAACTATGCGTCGCCTATATCAAAGGACTGCAGAGTCAGGGCGTAAGCGCGACTGTCAAGCATTATGTCGGCAATGAGTCAGAGTTCGAGCGCATGAGTATGAGCTCGGAGATCGATGAGCGGACATTACGTGAGATTTACCTACCGCCCTTTGAAGCGGCAGTGAAGGAGGCGCATACCTGGTCGGTGATGTGCTCGTACAACAAGGTGAATGGCACCTTCGCGAGTGAGAACAGTCAACTACTAACCGACCTCCTTAAGCGCGAGTGGGGCTTCGACGGTATTGTTATGTCGGATTGGTTCGCTACCCATAGCACAGTAGAGGCAGCCAACGCCGGCCTGGATCTCGAAATGCCCGGCCCGACCAAGTACCGGGGTGACCAATTGGTCGCGGCCGTGCGTGCGGGTGAGGTTCGAGCGGAGGCGATCAAGGAAAGCACGCGCCGGATCTTGCGCCTGATCACGCGAGTCGGCGCATTTGAGAATCCAACAATTTCTGAGGAGCAGGCCATCGACCTTCCCGAGCACCGTACCCTCATTAGACGGGCCGGAGCTGAAGGCATTGTTCTGCTAAAGAATGATGGTATCCTGCCGCTCGATCCAAACTCACCGCGCACACTCGCCCTCATCGGACCAAACGCGAAGATCGCTCAGATTATGGGCGGCGGGAGCGCACAACTCAACGCGCACTACCGTATCACGCCCTATGATGGTATTGCGGCTCAGGTCGGCGATCAGGTTAAGATCGGTTACGAACCGGGCTGTACCAATCACAAAATGCTGCCGGTGCTGCGCCAGCCATGCACTGTCGAGTACTTCAACAGCCGCGATCTGTCGGGTCAAGCCGTGTTCCGCGCCGAGATTACTGAAAGCGAGTTGATGTGGATGCAACAGGTCGCACCGGGTGTGAATCCCGACGCCTTCTCGCTGCGCCTCACAACGCGCTTCACGCCCGCCGAGAGCGGCAAGCATGAGTTCAGCCTGGCGAGCGCCGGTTTGTCGCGCTTGTTGGTCAACGGGAGCCGCGTGGTTGACAACTGGGACGGCTGGCAGCCGGGCGATACGTACTTTGGTTCCGGCAGCGCGGAAGTGATCGGCTCGATGGAGTTGGAGGCTGGACGGGCGGTGGACGTGATCGTCGAGTATAGCTGTTCCACCGTTGACGCCACGCTCGGGATTAAGGCGGTACGGATGGGCGTGCTTTTGCCGCTCGGCGAGGAGGCGATTGCGCGGGCCGTTGCACTATCAGCTAGCTCGGACGTCGCCTTACTCTTCGTCGGTCTGAATGGCGAATGGGATACCGAAGGCCAGGACCGTGCCAATATTAATCTGCCGGGCCGTCAAAACGAACTGATTATGCGCGTTGCTGCCGTTAATCCTCGGACCGTGGTGGTA
>JBBRHB010000528.1:0-4112 GCA_038223355.1 Chloroflexales bacterium | reverse complement strand
TACTACCGTCGGCCTTTGCCACTTGGATAATCGAGTTGCCCGGGTTCGGACTGTTCGACACAAGCGTAAAGATCGAGTCGCTATCCTGCACCAGTGGTCCGCTGATGGCCGTTGCAAACACTGCTGGTACATCACCGACATTGGCATTGGTCGATAAGCGGACCAGCGTATTGTTTTGCCCGATCCAGTAGACGTAGTTCGCGTCGGCGATGATGTCGGAGTTGATCTGGAGGTTTTGTTGGCCACACGATGAGCCGACAGTGTTGGAAAACAACATACGAGCCGGACTACCGGCGATTGCGATACGGCTGATTGACTCGCTCGTAGTATTTGTCGCCAGCAGTACACCTGTGGTAGGTCGCGCCGGAATACAGGTGGGCCTCGTCGCCCAGAAAAGCTTGGGTGGTGCCAGAGTATAGCTGGATACACCGTCGGCGAGCACGGTCGTGGGTGTATCCTGAGGTTGGACAGCAGCGTGCGCCGGGGGAGAAAATGGCCAGCCGTTCGGCACCGAAGCGAGGTTCGGTGCCAGGAACAGAGCTACCAACGCCAGGACTACCCAGCGAGCTCGTGATCGTTGCATACAAGAACCCTTCCTGCAGCCTGGCCCAGCGGTAATGCTGGGGCTGCAACCACCGTATCAATAAATCGACAAGACTACAAAAATGACTACGGCCGCAGGCGCTGCGCGAGGCCGATCACGACGAGGCGGGTCGTCTCCGACGGCTGGCTGGCACCCATGCCGCCCACCGTCAAGAGATAGCCATTCTTATTCAGGTACGTGGAGCCATTCTGTTCAAAAGCCTCGCCGCCGGCTGCCTCGAAGCCAATAAGTCGCCGCGCGGCGGTCCGGTAGAGCGCGAGTTGGTCGTAGGGCAGAAAAAGAATGTACTGCGCGGCGCGGCCACTGTGGGGACTTGACCAGGCCTGCCGGCAAGCCTTCGAACCCGGCAGACCGGCGACCTCACTGGGGTCCGCTATCTGGGTGTGCTGCACTACGATGGTGTCGTCCGCGGTACCACCGTCTTTTACCGTCGAAGCATTGACGGCCTGCTTGTATTCTTCGTCGCTGACGACCGAGCAGGGGTCAAAGTTCGTGAGGTCCTTCCCGGCGACCACCGGGATGGGGGCCAAGGTGGGCTGTGGCGTTCTGGTCGGGCCATTGGCACCGGCTGCTGCTGAGGCGACGACCGGCGTGCTGTCGGTGGCTCCCAGGCGTGCCAGGTCGGTCCCCAGGGTCATCAGATCGGTCATCGGTCGAGCCATATTAGCGACGAGGTTGCCCCCTTTCGCCCAGTCTTGCGTACTGATCACGGCCTGCGAATCTTTGAGACCGCCGTTCTCGTCGACCACCGTCTTGAGCAACTCGGCCTGCACTGCCGCGAGGCGTGGCGGTGGCTGCAGGGCACGCGTTGCAGTGTTAATGTCATTCATGAACGTGAGGGCTTTATTAAAGGTAGCGTTGAAGGCTTTGAGGTCGAGCGTGCCGCCTTGTGTGCCCTTGTCGATAGCATCGCCGGTAGCAGTCGTGGCATCGGACAACTCCGCCGAATTGGTCATGCGTGTCGTCAGTTCCTGGACTTTGTTTACGTAGTCGGTCTCCGCGGCCGAGAGCGGGCCATCCACCGTCAGTTGGGCCATGCCGGTCTGTTGGCGCGTCTTCCGCTGGCTGACATCGACCATTAGTGCGACAAGATCGAAGGACGGAGCCATAGCGCCGCCGTAGGCGATCCCGAGCGCCTGCTGCGTGGGAGCCGCAGCCGCAGCCTGCTCGTCCTTGAGGTGCTTGTTTTCATCGTCCACAACGGCTTGAAGTTCGGCCTGCACCGATTGCAAATGCGGCGGAGGCCGAAGGGCCTGGACCGCAGGTGCTATGCCGCCCATGAAGGTCACCGCCTTTGCCAGTGTCTCTTTCAAGGCCGCGAGATCGGGCATTGACCCGGTGAGCGCCGCTTGTGCTGCTTCTTGGAACATGCGATCTGCGGCGCGCAGTTCGTCGGCGTTGGTGATCCGAGCGGCCAGGTCCTCGACTTTTTGCAAGTAAGCCGCTTCTTCGGGTGTTAGGCTCCCGACGTCAGTTGCAACAGTACTTGCTCCGGCATCCGTCGGCGCATCCGATGCCACAATAGTACTCGCTCCGGCATCCGTCGGCGCAGCTGGTGCCACATCGGTGGTCTGCACGGTGATGGTTGGAGCTTCGACTGTGACAATAGCGGGGACTGCCGTCGCTACCGCAACGGCAGTCCCCGCGGCAAGCTGTGTCGCGGCCACGGTTGCCGCCGCATTGGGCAGCGGTGCCGGGGCAGGCTGGGCGGTCACTCCTATTGAAGTGGGACCGTTGACGGGTGCGACGCTTACCGTCGTCACACCCGCCTGGCTTACGGATGAGGGCACGGAGGCGCATCCTGCCATAGATAGGAGTGCTACCAGGGATAAGAGCATGGTCAAGCGCTGTTTGTTCATCGAGCATTTCCTCCATTACTGCGGTGGCCCGTCTACTGATTGCTCCGCGTGCTGCTGCCCTCGCTACGCGGTGCGGACCACGCAAGTCATGCTCGACCGCGCTACCTCGCGTTCATACACAAGCCAATTGTCGTATACATTTTCGAGCAGGTCAGCGGTATAGGCTGTCACCGCATATTATTTCAATGGATGCAAAATCCCCAGTGGAATTTGGCGGGTGGTCTTCGTCTGGTACTCGGCGTAGCCCTTATACATGGCCGTTACCAGCGGCCACAGGCGCTGTCGTTGCTCGGGTGATGCCTCTTCCGTGCGGACGCGCATGGTCGTGGCACCAATCTGGATCTCTGCCTCGGGCGTGTGCTTGAGATTGAGCCACCACACGGGGTCCTGGGGTGCTCCGCCCTTGGAGGCAACGATCACGAAATCGCTTCCGTCCGGCAGATACATGAGCGGTGTCGTGCGTTGTTTCCCGGTCTTGCGGCCGGTGGTTGTTAGCAATAAGACCGGCCCGCCGAACATCCGGCCGCCGAGCTTGCCGCCAGAGAGCTGATACAGGCCGATGTGGGCACGGGTTGTGGTGCGGAACATGAAATTTTCGAGCCGACTACTGATCGAGGCCGACGCGTTTTTCGGGCTTGAGGTTGACATGCGTAGAGCTCCTTAGCGGGACGAGAGAGCATACTACCTGTATGCCTACCGAGTTCGTCCCATATTCAGGGATACATTCAGGGGTAACTCATATCCTAGCTTATGCAGGGTCATAATACAAGTCCCTTCCGGCGGAGCAGGTAAGGCGGCGTAGCCTACATGCTCTTGTAGAGCAGCAGCGATGATGGAAATCCAAAATCTGGTAGCCTGCTGCCCATTATCTGTCCTGTTACCGACGACAGCGAGCTAGCAGGCATTGGCATATTTAATACAATTATCGAGGAAGCGAGTACCCTCATGGACGAAGATCCGGGTGTCCAGGCCGGGGTGTTTGTCTACGAACTCCACCCGTGCCGCAGCTTTCCCTGTGATCGCTTACCATTAGGGACGATCGAAAGCTAGAAGGTTGACTGTGCTCGTCCTTGAGCGCTTGTAAAGGGCGTCGCTTGCGGAGGCGTACCCGGCGTCGTTGGAGTTGCACAAAATTTATCGCGTGATGCCAGATGCAGATGCAGCACAAGACGGCGACATTCGGATCATCGATGAGAGTGGCGAGGAGTATTTATATCCTGCCAGCTATTTTGTTCCCATCAATGTGCCGCAAGTGGTAGAACAATCACTGCTACGGGCAGCCTGATGTTGTCAGAAGAACAAGATATTCTAGATTCTTATAGTCGGGACGAGTGGCATCCGGTGCCAAACGTCGAGGCCCAAATGCAGCAATACCCCGACTACGCAGCCGAGACACTGCGGCAACAGACAAGCATCACATTGCACTGAGGTCACGGCAGAACGTGGCGTTTTCCTCGTCGTCCGGCCCGACATGACGCCACCGCAGCTCGTAGATCGGTTGCGTCAGGATTCAGTCGCGAACAGTCGATGATGACCAACGAAACCGACACAGACCCCCTTACCATCTTGAGGTTAAGCTGCCATGAGACTGCTCATCAATGCCGTCCACCGGGCGCAGAACTCCTGTCGTTGCTCAGCGAGCGGTGGAA
>JBBRHB010000527.1:0-4114 GCA_038223355.1 Chloroflexales bacterium | reverse complement strand
GGGTCGTTGCTTTCGATCCAGGCATAGATTGCGGCGGAGCTTGAGGTGAAGACGAAGTCTTCCGCTTCGTCCAACTGTTGGAGCATGGCACGAAAGGTTGCTTTCGCGGCCTGTAGCCCTTCCTGCCAACGCCAAAGCCACACGACGTCGAGATGTGCGTTGCCGATCATGTGTAACGTTTTGTGCTTCATCGCGCTCTGTCTTTCTACAGCGGCATTGCCGGTGCCGATTAGCTGCAATCTTGAGCTAGATCGTTTAGAACTGTCAAGTTAGTAAGGAGCAACGGCGCTACGAGGCCGAGGGGCGTCCGGTAGGTAGGCAGGAGCGAACTGATGCAGCTTATGCTGGCGTTTCTAGTATCGCCAAGACATTCCCGGCAGGGTCTTTGAACCAGGCGATTGGCGGACCATAGTTGCTACGCATGATGCCCTTTTCGTTTTGCGACATCCCTGCGTACTGCTCAAAGTGCACACCTCGGTTTGTTAGCTCATCCACAGCGTCATCAATCGCATCAACTTCGAAGTTCAAAATAGTGAAGGTGGCCGGCTGGTGGCCGTCTTTTGGGGTTCACCCGCAGCTTTGGTGATGGGGAGTCAATGGCAGGGATGCACACCCGTGAGACGGAGCCGAAGCGACGATTTTCGGCCTCTATGGGAGCATATGTGCTCTGCGATGACTGCCTTCTAGGGACGGCTCAGCCATGATCACCAAAGCTGCGGGTGAACTTCTTTTGGATAGACAAAGACTGAACCACCACCGGGCAACTGGAGCCGCAGCCCTATACCTTGTTCGTCCGCTTTCAATCCCAGCTTCTCGGCATAAAACGCTTTGGTTTTGGCCAAATCATCAACCGAAAAACCACTAAAGGCTGCTTGAAACATAGGGTAGCGCTCCTCGGTACAAATACGCAGTTTTCGATTTTCCCTGGTTCACGCTATTTTTGAGTAGGTTCGGACGGCTTGCAAGCCGAAAGGATACGAAGCAACGAGCCATATTATAGCACAAATGTGTGCAAAAGGAAGGACGTTGTGCACTATCGCCAGCTCGCACTCGACTAGCATCTTCCCGGAACGACACATCTACCACCCAGTGCAGTTCGTTCTCCAGCCCCAGTGTGCACGCACCGCATCATTCAGCACGGCTGCACTCCGCAGCAAGCTCGATATGTAGTGGCGTCGGTCCGTGATAGTCCAGCAGGTTAGTGGCATCCTTGCGCTGTCCCGTAAAGTTGAGCGTCGTCACCGGCAACGCAGCGTTCCGCTCCTCGCCCCACGGTGTGTACCGCTGGGTGCTGAGGACGCTCCCGCTGGCACTGGTGATCGCTGACACGCTGCCCAGATGATCACCGTGCAGGTACGCAACCGCATTCGACGTACTTGTGATCGTCCGTTCCGCGATCACCCGTCCTGCTTGGGTTTATCTCGCCCTCTAACTTCCAATCTTGTCTTGCTACCCGCTGTGAACAAATGGTATCCTAACTGTTAGGAGATACGTGATTTCACTATACTAAGACGCTAGTGCGAAGCTATGCACTTTAGTGCAAGGCTTTAGCCTCCCGTTCTTCCTCGTCTTTCGTTCCTTCGTTCTTCCACTGCGGTTCGCTTGTGAACCGCATGACCTTGGTCATCCGTAAACCTCTGCACTTTCAGTGCAGCGTGGTTTAGTGAAACGGCACCAACTAATGAGGTACGATGACTACACATGATAATGGCATAATGGCGAGTATTGCGCTACTAGCACATCCTCAGTCGGCAAAGCGGCGGTCAGCTGCTAAACAACTACGCAAACTCGGTGTTCCTACTGCTGGTCCAGCTCTCTATATAGCTCTAGAACATGAAATGCGGGATCCACGCACGTGGGAGACCCAGTACCAAATGATTATGGCCCTTGCCGCTTGCCAGTTTAGATCTGGGCTACCATTACTGCGGTCCCTTGCTCAACAGCCTCTTAGAGCGACGATGATATATGTTGCGCTAGGTCATGCCATTGTGGAACTTGCCCATACTAGCGATCACGATACAAGACCAATTCTTGAACTCATTTCATCCCGTAATTCCATGCTTATTAATGGTGCATTCCGGGCTATGGCAATGCTTAGAATGGTCCCTGATGCAGAGACAATCAAGGTAATTATCAGCACCACAATCCACGTTGCCCGAGCGGATGATTTAATCAGTCCCCCAGCTGCCCGTGCTGATTTGCGCCGTTGGGTAGCAGCAGCCGCAGCCGGCTGGTCAGGGGAGGATGTTGAGCGTTTTCTCCAGGACTGCCTCGGAGTGCCAAACGACGCTCTCAAGAGGGCCGCAGAGGCATCGCTTCAGGGCAACTATCTTCATTGGACACCCTTATAAATGTGGCCGAACTGCTCTATACACCGAAGATAGGACTTTCACACTCGCTACGAGAGCGCGTTTTACTCTGACTCTGTTTCAACATCAGCATGCGACCCTCGCGAAGGCTGCTGACGTAGCCGGAATGACACGTTTCGATTTTCAGCGAGTTGACAGAACGTCAGTTTGCGGTACATAATGCACTTACCACTCTCGCGCAAGACATACAAGGATTGGGCAAGTAAACTGACTTTTACCAGAAAAAATCAGATATTCGAGCTCTTTGTATTTTACAAATAGCCCAGAGCATCTATTAGTTCTTCAAGCAGTAGGCCACGGTGGTTCGGCTCATCTTCCTCATCCAAACCTGTTTGGGTCAACTCTGCTGCTATTGCTTCTCGTAGGCATTCACGACTCTGTTCAGTCAACGGTACAACTCCGAGAGAAGCAGCTACAGGTCTTAGTCCAGGATCTTGTCTCGAAATAACTTCACGTAGAAGTTGAATTTCGGATGGTCTTAAGTACTTGCGTGTCATATGAATACTTCTTACAGTTAATAACGCCATCCACCCCGGTTTCTTGCCCAAGCCGTTATAACTTCGCCTGCATCGTTTAAAATCAGTGTAGCATACTGCCCTATCCACTTGTATGTACCATCGGTCTGTTCTATTACTCGCAATGGATTCTTGAGAGTATCAAGGATAGCTAGATTACTAACCCCATGACCATCGCGTGAGATTATTTGATTGAGCCCATGCCTGGTAAAACCAGTAAGTGGACCGCCTATCACGCTTACCATGTTGGTTATGCCCATGGTAGCAAATTCCTCACGTGTTGGGCCTGTAACAACGTCACGATCAAAGTCCACGTGGCACCCGATCACCATGCACGTTGTAAACATGACATATTTCGCCCACGGAGACCATGTGGAGATGCTGAACCAGTCACCACAAATTGCGCATGATATGTAAACAGTATGTCCCGTCGGATCGGTATACCGCAATGGATTATTAAGCGTATAGCTATAGCGGTTGAGCGCCTGCGGGTTCGCTGGCCCCATCGGACTCTCGGCCTTCTGTTGCTCCTTACTGCTCAACTGGAACCAAAAGCCCATGCTCGCGGTCGCCGCGTTGTGCTGGCCAAGCTGGTCCACAAAGCCCGGCTCGTGGAAGTCTACCGTCAGCGGCGTCGTGCTGCCACCACCAATTGTCGCTGCACCCCCGCCACTTGCACTCGCGCCTCCCGGCACGATGCTATCCGGGCTCATCATCCGGCCTCGCGTTGGGTCGTAGTACCGCGCGTTGTAGAAGACGAGACCCGTCCCATCCTTGCGCTGTCCCGTAAAGTTGAGCGTCGTCACCGGTAACGCAGTGTTCCGCTCCTCGCCCCACGGTGTGTACCGCTGCGTGCCAAGGACGCTCCCACTGGCATTCGTGATCGCTGACACGCTGCCCAGATGATCACTGTGCAGGTACGCAACCGTATTCGACGTACTCGTGATCGTCCGTTCCGCGATCACCCGTCCTGCTAAGGTGTACAGCCGTCGCACGGTGCTCTGCCCCAGGTCGGCCTCGATCAAGCCGCCAATATAGGCCGTGTTTGCACCGGCCCATGCTCGCGTGACCCGCGTACCATCCGCAGCATAGCTGTAGTTTTCGTTGCCACTCCCACCATACGTGATCGACGTCGGCTGCTTCTCGGCGTTCATGGTCACGGTGCGAGAGCCATCCTGATAGAGATTGCCGTTAGCATCGTAGGGAAATGGCCCGACACCGTTATCGGTC
>JBBRHB010000526.1:0-4114 GCA_038223355.1 Chloroflexales bacterium | reverse complement strand
ACATCTTGCAGCTCGCCTAAAGAAACTGGGTTTACGGCACGCCTGGTCTGATTGATTGCGTATAGACCACTATGGCGCGATAGGTTCTTTCGCATATACCGCGTGATAGCTGCTTCCCCCTCCCCGTCGTCTGCTAGAATGTCGACAACTCCCATTTCATAAAGCTGCTCAGCCGTAAGCATATCACCACTAGTGATCAAGCGTTGTGCCCGAGCAGCGTCGAGCTTCCGAGAAAGAAATGAGAATGCGCCCATTCCGGGAAACAGATTGAAGATTATCTCTGGCAAGCAGAATTTCGCACTGCGCTCAGCTACAATCATGTCGAAGGATAGCGCGGTCTCAAATCCTCCTCCTAACGCATCGCCTTGCACTAAGGCCATTGTAATTATCGGCAGGTGTAGAGCGTTTGTGTTCTCGAAGACAATGTCCACACATGCCCTCGCATAGTTGTGGATTGTTGCTCTATCTCCACTGCGAACGCATTCCGCAAACCGGGCAAGGTCGCCGCCAAGGTTGAATATCCCAGGCGTCCGCGATGCGAATACAAAATATGAAAGTGGGCGGTCGGATGTGTGTTGTTTGCTTGGAAAGACGCTCTGCACGCTTTTTTGAATGCCATTCAGTTCCGAGAGCAATCCGCGAGTTACAATGGGCATCCCTTGAGGGCGCATGTAACACCACATTGCGCCTATTGAATGGTCTAGCCTGGTCTCAAAGTGATCGTATGTCCGGCTAAACAGCTCTGGCAATGTGTCATCATGCTGCTGAGGGAGCGTGCCGACAGACGCGCGTGACAGATTGTAGTCCTGATTCTGCTGCGTTATAGCCGTGTTTTGGATCAGAGTCATGTTAGGTCCTATCCTATCGACTTGGAGTGACGCGACCGGTCAGATAACCGACCGCCACAAACAGTAGCAATTGCTAGCGCCTAACGCTAACGTTACCGCGCCTAGTACCGCAATTGGTTGACTATTGTTGCCACTGATCAGACAGGTTGCGAACACGCGTCTGGTGTAACGCTAGGTTAACAAAGTTGCCTATTTTCATATCTACCCTGAGGAGTCTGCCTACGAGATCAGAATTGCTTATAATAAAAGCTAAGCAGGGATAGAACTCGTGTTAATTTCAATTGTACGCGAGGCTAATCAATTACCTCCGTGATAGTAGAGCCCCGTTTCAGAAGGAAAGAGGCGGGCGATTGCATATAGTTAGTTTGGACAGTGTATAATCCCAACCGTTCCAATCAATCACACCTGGCGCACCCGCGATTCTGGTGCAGCCCAAGCAAGGCAGCTATTTGATATCTACCTGCAACAGCATTAGTTCCTGGTTTACCTCTAGTGCTGCCGTAGGCTTGTAAGGCTGGCACCTGTCGAGGTCGAGAAACGTGGTGTAGCGCCAGATTGCTTGGCTGGCCGCCTACTTGGGAAGCCGCGTGGTTAAACTCTGCAAAGAGATGGCGGCGTGGCGCACCCGG
The DNA here is from genome assembly GCA_038223355.1 of Chloroflexales bacterium. Lineage (GTDB taxonomy): Bacteria > Chloroflexota > Chloroflexia > Chloroflexales > Kallotenuaceae > JACDGP01. Next base: position 2,637 of record JBBRHB010000526.1, on the reverse strand, counting down.
CCCGCGGCCATATCCTATGTAGGGCGTGGCTTTTACCGGCCGCGAAACTACTCGGGGCCACTTGCAGCTTATCGTGCACTGCGGCGGCTTGGCTTGGCCACGGTGGCGTGCGGCAGGTAGCGTTCCCGGCCAGTGTGCCAACCGTCACAGAGTTTGTTCAATCGGTAGGAAGTCGCGCTGTTAGCCTACGGATCAGCCCGTGCTGACCGTTCGTTGCAGCAGCCAGTCGATGAGGCGCGGCCAGAGGATATCCTTGTGCTCTTTGCGGAAGAACCCGGCATGCCCGATCCGTCTGGATACGGTGTCGGCTGGATTGATCTGCCAGCGTTCGCAGCGGGTGCTGGTAAAGTAGGTTGCGAGTTGATCGATAGAGGCTGCGGGGGTCCAGAGGTCGTCATCGGCGCCGATCAGCATCAGCGGCGCTTTAACCCGCGCGAAGCGTGCTGCGGCGTCCATGCTGGCGTCGTCGAAGAAGTAGTGTTGAAGCCCAATCCAGTGCGCCCACTCCAGGAACGCCGGACCGGGCACGTCTGCGCCCAAGCCGACCCAGCGCTTCGGAGCGTATCCGGTGGCCCGGATCAGGGTTGGGCCGAGGACGCGGAGCAAGGCGCGGACACGCAGGCGTTCGGTGGCGCCCTGGACGTAACCGATCCATGCCACGGCCGAGCTGACCATTGCGCCGCCTGCGAGGTGCTGGCTACCGTGGCAGAGGCCAATGGCGTGACCGCCCAGGCTGTGTCCGACTGCCAGGAGCGGCAGCCCAGGGTGTGTCGTCCGCGCCCAGGAGATTACGCCCTCGGCGTCGAGGTCAATCCAGTCGCGCATGCGCGCGCCGAAGCCGGGCAGTTTGGGGGGGCGAGATGCGCCGATGCCGCGGTAGTCATACGTGAGGGCTGCGAGGCCGCGCTCGGCGAGGGCTGCGGCGAACGCGGTATAGTAGCGGGCCGGCGCCCCTGTTGCCGCGCTGACGAGCACGAGGCCGGCCGGCCCCCCGTGAGGCAGGTGCAGGGTCGCCGCGAGCGCATAGCCATCCTTGGCAGGGACCGAAAGCGCGGATTCTTTAGGTCCGGTGTTGCTCATTGGAGATGACGGTATGCGCCTCATTGCGGCGCGGCAAGTGTTGGGTGGGTAGTGTCTCAATTCGAGCTTGAGAGTTGACCGGCAAAGTAGTTGCCTTGGTTGATGGAAAGGCCGAGCCGACGAAGGCGCGCATCTTGCAAGCCGTGTCAGCCGCTGACCGCCCAGGATTAAGAGAAGTAGTAGGGATGCCGAACCTAACGCCGGCTTTGGCACTGGCGCAGCCGTGTTGCATAGACCTGGGATGCAGGCGCAGTTACCCCAGCCCCGGCTGTGGTTCAGGCGATACGGACGGAGATCGGGCGTCCCAACTCCAGCATACGGTTGAGGGCGTAGACGGCGACGCCCACCTCAGTCGCGCGACGCTCGTCCGTGCGCGAGCGCAGCCCGTCGCCGATGACCCGCTTGAACCTGCCTATGGCCGCCTCGGCCCGAGCCCGCTTCGTGTAGCCGGACGCTTTCTGCCGGGCTGCTCGTCCGTGCTTGGCGATGCCCTGCAGGTGGCGGTCGCGCTGTGTGGGTGCGGTCTCGGCCGTCTCGCTCGGCACCGCCGTGGACCGTGGCGGCACGATGATCGCCGCTTCGGGATAGCGCTCGGCCACGGTGACGGAAACGCCTTCCTGGTCGTAGGCGCCGGTGGCAGTAAACGACGACACCGATGCCGCCACTTGGTCAAGCAAGGGGCCGACCTCGGCACCGTCGTCCACCTCCTTCGTGGTCAGCGTTGCTGCGACAATCTGGCCGGTGTCGGCGTCCATGCCGATGTGCAGCTTGCGCCAGGACCGGCGCATTTTGGTGCCATGCTTCTCGACCAGCCACTCGCCGGCGCCGCAGAGCTTCAGGCCGGTGCTGTCCACCAGCAGGTGCAAGGGCTCGCCATCACGGCGCGGCCGCAGGCGTGGCACCTCCAGCGTCTCCGCACGCCTGCTCAACGTGGAGTGGTCCGGCACGGCCAGATCGAGCCCGAGCAGGCCGATGACGGAGCCGATCAAGCCTTCGGTTTGGCGCAGGGCCAGGCGGAACAAGGCCCGGAGCGTGAGTGCGGTCAGGATCGCCAGAGGGGAATACCAGGGCTGCCCGCCCGGGGTCGTGCGCAGTGTCGCCCGCCAGCCCTCGATAGCTTCGTCCGTGAACCAGACCGTAAGGCTGCCGCGCTGGCGTAAGCTGGCGTCATACTTACGCCAGCTGCGGAGCAGCGCTCCCAGCGAGTTCATGACCTTGTGCTTCTGCTTGGGGATGTGTCGGCGGCGGTCTTGATTCAGCTTAAACGGCAAGGTGGGCATCCAGGGTCAGAGAAGGAACAAACCTTTTACCTTGCCCCTGGCAGCGGCGCTACCAGCGGCATCCGTGCAACAACGCCTCTGACGCCGTAGCACGTTGGTCGGCAGCCAGGGCCAGGGGCGTCCGTCAAACGAACCTTGACGGACACGCGCTCTTTGTCCGTCAACTCCGGGCGCCTGACGGTGTCGCTTTCCCTGGATCGTGAGACTCGCTTCGAAAGAGGAATGTAGAACCGTTGGAGTGGTTCCCCGATCATGCGACTCAACCCAACGCTGAGGT
>JBBRHB010000525.1:0-4115 GCA_038223355.1 Chloroflexales bacterium | reverse complement strand
AGGCGCCCCCACCACCGGAATGGGATTGCGAGGATTGTACACCGTACTGGAGGCTATGCCCGTGTTTCGAGTGCTAATGACCAGCGTCTTAGGAAGCCCTTGTCACGCCTTTGTCACGCGTCACATGCTACGCTCACTATGATCACAAAATAACACCATAACACCAACGAGGAGGACTTGGACACTAGGACACCGCGAAAGATGACCAACTAGGGATGGGTGGACAACGTTGCAGGGGGCTTCCATCGAGTCGTTAAGCAAACTAATAGTCAAAGGGGTCTATGATGTTGAGAACGTACGCCATTGGTCGTCGAGTGATTGAGTTACTGTTGGTCGCAAGTTGCCTGCTGATGAGCTTGACAGGAGCTGCATACGCCGCTCCGAACGCCGCCCTGCCAGAACTCGTCTATACCGGGTCGGAATTTATGTTCATGGGTCCTGACCATGCCACAGCCGGCTGGACCGGCATGACCTTCGTCAATAACGGCAAGGATCCCCATCAAGCAAACCTTGCCCGCTTGCATAACGGGAAAACCTTCAACGATTTGCTGGCGGCCTTCAAGCAGGGTGTCAATGCTAGCTTCGCGCTCGTTGATTTTGTGGGCGGGCCTAATACGATCGATCCTGGTGGGCGTCAACGGGTCGTCCTCAACCTACAGCCGGGCTCCTATGCGATCATCTGTTTTGTGCCCGATGACCAAGACGGCATTCCGCATGTGGCCAAAGGCATGATCATGCCACTCCAGGTGAGTGGGCCAGCAAGCAGTGTGCCTGCTCCACAAACGGACGGGACCATCACCCTCAAGGATTTTGCCTTTGGCTTACCGGCACAAGTTGCAGCGGGCCATCATCTCTGGAGCGTGACCAACATGGGACCACAACCCCATGAGTTGTCACTGCTCAAGCTCGCGCCCGGCAAAACGTTTCAAGATGTGGGCCGCTTCATGCAAAAGCCGAGCGGAGCACCGCCTTTCCAGGACGCTGGGGGCATGGGCGGCTTAGCAGCGGGCAAGAGCGGGATCGTAGCCCTCGACCTGACGCCGGGGAACTATGTAGCCTTGTGCTTCATTCCTGATCCAAAGAGCGGGAAGCCCCATTTTATGCTCGGGATGGTCGCATCCTTCAGCGTACGTGCGGCAGCGACCGGTGGGCCGAGTATGATGCCCAATACCGGGACCGGCAACTCCCAGAAGCATATCCTGGCGCTTGCAGGCTTGGCCGGACTGCTCCTGATCGGCGCAGGCGTAGCCTGGCGCAGTACACAGCACGCCTAGACACAAACCAGGGCCGACGGCCGACCGGGTGGCTGAGGAGCCCGGTCGGCCTTCGACTTGATTTCTCTTCCGGAGCAGCAGCTAGGGATCGCTATTGGGGATGTCATGCGCACTAAGCTAAGGTATTTGCTCACCTATCAACGTTCAAGTTGTCCGTTTTCGAGGGCGGATTTGGCATGAGCTTGTACTCAGCCACGACCTGGTTGACGTCTGTGGGGACATGCCTTGGCAGAATGATGAGCCTCCGTTGACGACCCACGGCTTAATCCCACGTTCAAGCCGCTGAATACATCCTGCCAAGTGCGGTAACCAAAAACGCCAAGGATGTTGTGGCTCGGTACAATGAGCTGACCATCCAGTTCGCGAAACCAGCACTATCGAAGCTACCGAACAACGCTCGTGATCTCGAATCGAGCCAGAACCTGGCCCTCGTTCAGCAGGAGATTAGGGGAAAGCGGTCCCTGACACCTTCTTCTGGTCCGTAACTTGAGACCAATGAGCTTAGCTTAGTGCGTATGGGGCTTAAGCAAAAATCCCCATACGCTGTTTTCAGAACAATGCCGCTTCATTCGCAGGAGTGTAAGACCGATTATGATTACGACTGTGCCTCGCCCCCAGCCGTCGGCCTTCGCGGTCTTTCGGAACCGTTCCTTTACGCTGCTGTGGACGGCGTCATTGCTTTCAACCATCGGCAGTGCGCTTACGTCACTGGCGGCGTCTATTCTGGTGTACCGGCGGACCGGCTCGGCGCTCAGTGTGGGACTTATGCTGATGGCGACGGCGGGGCCAAGTCTCGTGGTGGGCCTCATCGCCGGCGTGTTCGTTGACCGCCTGGATCGCAAGCGCATCATGCTCGTCGCCGATATTATCCGTGCCGTGTTGGTCGCGCTGATCCCGTTCTTGCTGCCCTTCGGCATCGTGTGGCTGTATGTTATCGTCATGCTGTCGAGTGCGGTCGGGCAGTTTCATGAGCCCGCGCACGCGAGCATTCTGCCCGAAGTCGCCAGCGACGAAGACCTTGCCGCAGCGAACGCGCTGATGCAAATCAGCAGCTTTGGCTCGACCGCATTCGGCTTCGCGCTCGCGGGTTTGATAACGTCGCGCTTTCCCATCGCCTGGGCTTTCTATCTGGACAGCCTGTCGTATGTGCTGTCGATGGCGTGTATTCTGCTGGTCCACATCCCGCCGCCGAGCGTCGAAGGTCATTCGAGCGTCGCAACCGTGCTGCACAATCTTAAGGAAGGTATGCACTTCCTGTTTCGCACCGCGTTGCTGCGCTCGCTGTTGATTATCTGCCTGCCGGTATTTCTCGGCTATGGCTTGCACAATGCGGTGTTGTTGCCTTTCGCGGTTCGAGCACTCGGCGCGAGTGAGTTTGAATACGGCCTGCTGGAAGGTTTGTCGGCCGGCGGGTTCATCGTCGGGGCATTGCTGATGGTCCGTCTGGCCGATCGGCTCCACGAAGGCCAATGGGTTGCGCTGAGTTATCTGGCGATCGGCCTCGGCAAATTCGTGGTGGCGACCCTATCCTCAGTGCCGCTCATTCTTGGCCTGTACACGATCTTAGGCATCGCCAACGCGCCAAACTATATCGGCAGGAGCTTGATCATTCAGCGCTATACCACGCGTGATGTGCGCGGTCGGGTGAACAGTGCCTTTCTGGTGACGCGGAATGTCATGTATCTGCTGGGCATGGGCGCGGCCGGTCTCGCCGACGTGTTCGACGTGCGCTGGCTGCTGATCGTAAGTGGCTCGCTGGTCGTGGTTGGGGGACTACTGGTGCTGGTGCTGCCGGGGCTTGGACAGCCGGCGGCGGAATGGCGCCAGACCCTGGCCATGCTGCGCTCCGCGCGCAGTGCTCCCGGCCTTGGCTTAGGACGGGCAGCGACACTCGCCGATCTCCAACTGCTGACGCCGCACCTGCCTAGCTTGAGGGGCTTGAGCACCGAAGACCGTAAGAGCCTGGTACATGAAACTCGCATCTACGATGCGCCTGCCAGGACAGCGATCGTGCGCCAGGGTGAGCAGAGTGACGCGGCCTACTTTATCCTCGACGGGCACGTCGTCGCTGGCCGCGACGATGTTGAGTCGTACCAGGCGCTGGAAGTATTGCACGCCGGCGATTTCTTTGGCGAGATCGCGGCGTTAACAGGAGCCGCCCGCACTGCCAACGTGATCGCCGAGCAGCCAACCCGGGTGCTGCAAGTCCCCGCCGCCACCGTACGGCGGCTGATGGCCGATGCCCAGTTCAATCGGCTCGTCATGTCCAAAATGACCGAGCGGATGCTGCGAATGAACATGCTTGATCTGCCACGTCTGGGCGCGCTTGATCAGGAATCGCTGCGTGAACTACGGACGCCCGATCCGCACGCTGGCTAGCAGTGGAGTAGGGGCTCATCGAAGGTGAGATGATGGCGACGATATGATCCAAGGGTATTGTCAGGGTGTTGACCAGCGTGCAGACACCGGCGGGATCTATGCGATACTTGAGGCCTGAATACATCCACCACGGTATTGTCACGTTAACTCAGGTCCAGGAATTGGGTCGAACAAAACCAGGAACAAAGGCGCGCGATCAGGCCTCTTCGGCCCCTTTATGCTGCCAGTTGGACCCCAGCGATCTCGTTCCAGACGCGGAATCGTTGGGCGCGTTCCTACCGGTAGATCTCCGGTTTTAGCCGATGACGACGCGGACAAAAGTGCTCGCGAATTGGCCCAAACGCGGACAGCAAGCGTTGGGCATGGCCAGGTGACTTGAACCGCTGCATCGTGCGCTCGCGTTGGCGCGTCGGTTGATGCGAATTTTCCGTCCGATTATTGAGGCGTTTGTGCTGGCGATGC
>JBBRHB010000524.1:0-4122 GCA_038223355.1 Chloroflexales bacterium | reverse complement strand
ATGACGCTTGTTGGGCATGCCTTTTGGTGCGGGAAATGCGACCTCGCCCAGGCCGTTGCGACCGTGGACCTTCCAACCTTCGCCCGTATACGGGCGGAGCAGAGGTTTACCGGCACCAGCGGCGACCGGGACAGGCTTGCCTGCAAGCTCAACGAGCCGTAAGGCATTTTTGGTGGTTATGTCGACACCGGTATTGCCAAAGACCGTGGTCAGCCCTTCGATCTGGAGCTCCGGCGAATTAAAAGCCAACAAGATCGCCATTGAGTCGTCTACGCCGGGATCGGTATCGATGATGATGCGTTGCGGAGTGCCGCTACTCATGTCCTCTCCTTAGCCTTTGATGCCGGTCGTCGCCACACCGGCGACGTAGTAGCGCTGGAAGATCAAAAAGATGAGAATAACAGGCACGGAGGCCAGCGAGGCTCCGGCGAAGGTACGACCCCAATATTGCTGCGTCTGGCTGAGCGTCCCGCTAATCGCCACCTGGAGTACCTGGATGCGGGGGTTATTTACGGCAATAAGCGGCCAGAAGAAGAGATTCCAGATAAACTGAAACTCCAATAAGGCGTTGGTGACCAAACCGGCGGTGGCATTTGGCACGATCACTTTCCATAGGATTGTGAAATAGCCGGCACCGTCGATCAGCGCTGCTTCGTCCAGATCATAGGGGATATCACGCATGAATTGGATCAGCGAAAAGATCACGAAGGGGCTAGCAAACCAGGGAATGATCATCGACCAGTAGGTGTCTTCGAGCTTGAGACTGCGCACGACGATATAGAGCGGGACCATCGTGACCTCAAGCGGTACCAACAAGGTCGCAATCACATAGACAAACAGCACATTCTTGTGTGGGAATGGGAGGCGCGCAAAAAAGTAGGCGCCCATCGTGTTAAAGATCAGACTACAGACCACTACGGCGGTGGAGACAAAGAAGGAGTTGAAGATGTTGAGGCCGAAATGGAGATCGGCCAGCTTGCCGGCAGGCGTTAGCCCAAGCACATCGAGATAGTGCGTGAGGGTCCAATGGATCGGGAAAAAGGTATGCCAGCCGAAGGGGTAGAGATATTTAAAAATCTCGCTTTCTTCGCGTACGCTGCCAAAGATCATCCAGATGAACGGGATCAGGAAGATGAGGCTGATAATGATATACAGCACGGCCCAGAGCACACTGCGGATGATACGCTGCGTGAGCCTAGCTGCCTGGCTGGGGCCCTGAGAGCGCACAGCATCGGTTAGTTGGGATGGGTTTGTCGTCGTCGCCATATGCTTTACTCCTCGGTCACTCACGCCTCTGCCCGGAGAAAGCGCATCTGGAAATAGCTAATTACGAGCAAGAGGACCAACGTCACCATGGCCAATGCGCTGGCATAGCCCATATCTTGGTAGCTAAAGCCCTGCTGGTAGATGTAGTAGACAATGGCTTTCGTGGAATCTAATGGACCGCCTTTGGTCATTTGGTAGACCGGCACGAAGACCTGAAATGAGAAGACGGTTTGGGTGACGATCACAAACATGAGCACGGGCTTGAGCAATGGAATGGTTATGTGGATGAAAGCCTGCCACTTGTTCGCGCCGTCCACCAGGGCAGCATCATAATATTCGCCCGGAATACCTTTGAGCCCGGCCAACAGGATGATCATGCTAAAGCCGAGGTCTTTCCAGATCATCATGACCGTGATAGCCGGCAGGGCACGGTTAGGGTTCGACAGAATAGACAGGTGCGGAATACCGAAAATGCCCAAGATACTCTGGATGAGGCCGAGTTGCGAGTGATACATCATGGCCCACAAGATCGACAGGATGATGATCGATGTCACCATTGGCGTCAGGATCGCAGAGCGGACAACGCCGGCACCAAAGGTTTCGCGCTGCACAAGCATCGCGAGGCCCAGTGATAGCACGATCTGGATCGGGACCTTGTAGATCACGAAACGGGTCGTCACGCTCAACGACTTCCAAAAGACGGGGTCATGGATGAGGCGCGCGTAATGCTGGAAGCCAATAAACGAGCCATAGCCCCCGAGCAGGCTGTATTGATAAAGACTGGTACGGAAGGAGGCGATAATCGGCAGATAACGAAAGACAGTAAAGTTAACCAAGGCCGGAAGAATAAACAGGAAGGCTATGATCGTCCTGCGGCGGCGCTGAGACATTAGTCCCTCGGAGGCCGCGACATCTTTTACGTAGGAGGGGGTATTTACGATTTGAGCCATACAACCACCTGTTACATGTTGCCAGCGGAGGGTATGCACATACCCTCCGCTGGCCTCCTAAGGGCTACTGGTTCCAACCCTTATATTTAGCCAAAGCCGCCTCCATCTTGGTGGCCGCGTCCTTGACTAAACTCGGCACGTCGACGGTGCCTTCGGCGACGATGCTCTGCATTAGTTCGCCGAAGATCGACTGGTACTCGGTGTAGCCGGGCGTTTCAATGCGCGGTACCTCAATCGTTTTGAGGCCTTCATTGAAGAGCTGCTGCGGGTACTTATTGTACTCGGGCAGGCTGGCCAGCAGGTCATAGCGGGCGGGGAGCTGGTGCACCTTGGAGTACCAAATCCTGGAACCCTCGGGGCCACCGAAGAACTTGGCGATCGCAACGGAGATATCCTTATTCGCCGTGCGCGGCGATACGCCGAAGTGCCACGAGCCACCATGACACAGTTGGGTACCATCGGCGTAGTAGGGAATGCCAGTCACGCCGTAGTGGAAGTCACCATTGGGATACAGGCGGTTGATTGTGCCAATGGCATTGTCGGGATACACGACAAAGGCAGACTGCTTGTTGAAGAAGATGTTGTTGATCGGCTCGGCCGGCGTGACCGGCGTCGCGCCACGGTGCCAGCTACGATAGTCTTCGAAGGACTTGATTGCTTCGGGAGTATCAAGGTAGCCGTGGAAGGTCACGCCGTCGGGAGCAATGCCCATATTGGTCGGCGAACCTTTCTTGCCGGCGGAGCGACGAATGATGCCGGCCTCGTAGTCACCCTGGTAGGTGCCCTGACCCCAACGCACGCCCCACTGGGTAGGTGTACCGGTGCCATTCTTGTCAAGGGTAGTTTTTTTCCAGGCTGCGAGGGCCTCTTGCATGGTCCAGCCCTGGACCTTGGCGGGCGGCTGGAGGCCGGCTGCATCAGTCATGTCCTTATTATAGAACATTAATGAGCAGCTCTCCATGCTCGGCGGCGCGTAGAAGACACCCTTGAAAGAGCCTTCGGCCACAGAGCCGGGCGTCCATTGTTTCAGCTCATCGGCCGTATAGTAGTCCTGCAGAGGAATGATCGCTTTGTTGTAGGCGTAGTGCTTGACGTCGGGCGCATCGGCTAGGAACATGTCGATATTGGCACCCGAGGCTACCGCCGACTCGATCTTCGGAAAGAGCTGCTCGAAGGGTACCGACTGGAAGTTGATCGTTACGTTGGCGTACTTCGGATCGCTCTTGGAGAAGGCTTGGGCGACGGCTTGCTGGGCGAGCAGCAGATCAGGATCGTCAATCGTAATGAAGTTAATGGTGACGGCTGCACCAGGAGCACCGCCAGCAGAGGCGGACGTCGCAGCGGGAGCCGCCGTCGTTGCCGCAGCGGCCATGGTTGCCGCTTCGGTCATCGTTGCCGCCGGAGCGGATGTGACAGCTGCCATCGTTGCCGCCGGGGCGGACATGGCAGCAGGTGGCGCCGTCTCAGCCGAGGTCGCGGCGGCCTGAGAGGTCGTGCCGCTGGCCGTGGTCGGAGAATTTGTGGCAGCGGGAGCACCGCCACAGGCTGCAAGAAACAGCAAAGCGGCTACCGGCAAGAATAGGGGGCGTCGTTTTTTCACTGAAACCTCCTTGGTCTGGGCATTAACGGGCGACGTTGGTGGGGTAAAGTCGTTCCGGACAAAAACCGTCCGGCTCTACCAGGCGACGCATCCTCCTTTCTGCCGCATTATACGGGCCTGACATCTAGCGAGAGAAAAAGATGGCCGCCATTGGCTATCCTTCGATAATCTTGACCATTGCCCGGCGCTGACGTGGCCCATCGAAATCGAAAAACAGCAGCCCCTGCGAGTGGCCGAGCACTAGATCGCCGTTTTCGATCAGCACCATCTCGGTATTACCGACGAGGGTGGCCTTGATATGACCAG
>JBBRHB010000523.1:0-4130 GCA_038223355.1 Chloroflexales bacterium | reverse complement strand
CATCTGACACCCGTACTTTACGACCCTGCCGGTAACGTCGTCGGCACCTGGAGTCGTGCCACACCAATGCGTGCGTCCGCCATACCGTAATACACATCAATGCGTCCGCCGTCACGCACATCAACCGCCGTGGGAAATACGACATTATCGACCACGCCCTGCTGCTCGTCGGCTGCATCGGGTGCGAGGATGGGCGTCGATGAACGATACAGCACCTTACGCGGTTCATTGCGGTCCAGGATCATAACTCCTGCGCAGTAGCGTACATGTGGCTGGTGCTCAACATGGGGCAGAATCTCGCCTGCAACCCCGTGATACACCGTCAACCAGCCGAGCGGTGTCAGTACCGGTGGTGTCCCACCACCGATCTTGAGTTCTTCCCAGGGTTGCTCGGGCACGGCGAGCAGATGATGCTGGTGCCATACCTGGAGATTACGGAGGTCGGCCTGGACCGCGTCGAGTGGCACATACGAGATCCACATTGAGGGGCGCGGCTCGCTCACACCTGCCGGTTGCACAGACAGACCATGCGGCTGCCACCATTGCACGTTGTAATCAGGCCGGTGGATTAACGCCAATGCCGGCCGACCAAGCGGATCGCTTACCGGCTCGGGAAACAGCAGCGCGTCCTTATTAACGTACAGGTCAAAATCGGTGCCATGGTGCGGTTCGTAGGCAAACTTGGCCAGACCGATCCGCTGCCAAGTCTGAGTATCGTGCGAGATTGCCAGTGCAATACGCGGTCCCAATGGACTATAGGCTGCATAGGCCATTACATAGCTATCAATCGCCGCAATATAGGTAATGCGCGGATCCTCGACACCGGCCGTATGGTCGTTGCGCTCGAAGCCTTCGGTCGGTTCCAGCACATAGCCCAGCCGCTCGATCCCGACCGGCTCGTCTTGCTGAAACTGCACGCGTGCTCGCCCAATCCGCGAAAAGTTCCCGGCGGCGACGATGCGCGGAAATAGATACAAGGCCCCGTCCCGTCCGCGACATGCCGCCGGGTTCAGTACGCCATCCACTTCAAGCGGATCTGAAGGATCGGGGCTCATAATCGTGCCCAAACGCTGCAGGGCAAAGGGCGATTCGCTCGTACTGGTCATGACACCCCCCATTGATCCGCTCGGTTTACTCGTCCCGTCTATACCCCGGCTCGCTGCAAGGCTGCCGCTACAATCGCCTGTGCTTCCGCCTGAATCTGCCGCAAATGCTCCGCCCCTTGGAAGCTCTCAGCATAGATTTTGTAGATGTTCTCTGTTCCTGAGGGCCGCGCAGCAAACCACCCGTTGGCTGCAACTACTTTCAGACCGCCAATCGGAGCCTGGTTGGCCGGTGCGCGCGTCAGCTTAGCCGTAATCGCCTCTCCTGCCAGTTCGGTTGCCTCTACCATCTCGGGTGAAAGATTGCTCAGCACGGCTTTTTGAGTTGGGTTAGCCGGGGCATCCATGCGCTCGTAGACGGGGCTGCCGAACTGTGCTTCCAACTGTTGGTAGTGCTCACCGGGATCCCGTCCCGTCTTCGCCGTAATCTCGGCTGCCAGCAGATCGAGAATCATGCCATCTTTGTCCGTGGTCCACACACTGCCGTCTTTGCGCAGGAACGACGCGCCGGCGCTTTCCTCACCGCCAAAGCCATAAGAGCCGTCCACTAATCCGTCGACAAACCACTTAAAGCCGACGGGTACCTCCGCCAACCTACGGCCCAGATCCGCCGCAACCCGGTCGATCATCGAACTCGAAACTAGTGTCTTGCCGACGGCCGCATCCTTGCGCCAGCCGGGCCGGTTGCGGAAAAGGTACGAAATCGCGACGGCCAGGTAGTGATTCGGATTCATAAGCCCGGCGCTGCGTGTGACAATGCCGTGGCGGTCACAGTCCGGGTCGTTGCCAAAAGCGATGTCGAACTTGTCTCTGAGTTCGATCAAACTGGCCATCGCATACGGCGACGAGCAGTCCATGCGAATCTTGCCGTCCTTGTCGACGGTCATGAACGCAAAGGTCGGATCCACATAACGGTTCACAACATCGAGCTTGAGCCCATAGCGCTCAGCGATCGGTACCCAGAAGTGCACCGACGCGCCGCCCATTGGATCAACACCGATATTGAGCCCCGCTGCCGCAATCGCCGCCATATCAATGACGTTGCCTAAATCCTGCACATACGGCGTGATATAGTCGTGCTCATGTGTGTTGGCGGCCTTGAGGGCGCGTTCAAAAGGTAGGCGCTTGATACTCTCCAAGCTACCGCGTAGCAGCTCGTTAGCCCGGTTTTGGATACGTCCAGTGATCTTTGTATCTGCGGGCCCACCCGACGGCGGGTTGTACTTAAAACCACCATCCTCCGGCGGATTATGGGATGGCGTGATAACGACGCCATCGGCCAATCCGGTTGCTTTGCCACGGTTATAGGTCAAGATGGCATGCGATATGACCGGTGTGGGCGTGAAGTCAAGGCCGCTCTGGATCATCAACTCCACCCCGTTCGCGGCAAAAACCTCGACGGCCGTAGCCAGTGCCGGCTCAGCCAACGCATGTGTATCCATGCCCACGAACAACGGTCCATCAATGCCTTCGGCCTTCCGCATTTCACACAGCGCCTGGCAGATTGCCAGAATATGGTCTTCATTGAAGGAGTTCCGCAGCGAAGAGCCACGATGACCCGATGTGCCAAAAGCGACCTGTTGATCAGGATCGCTGACGTCCGGTTTGTGGGTGTAATAGGCCGAGACGAGCCGTGGTACATTAATCAACATCTCTCGTGGTGCCGGCCGACCCGCCAATTCGTGTATCGCCATATGCGCTCCTCGATCTGCGTCGTGCAATAGTGCTGTGGTGTTACATGGCTTAGCCGCATGCGCCGTGCCGTCGTTCTACCAGCTGGTTACGAGGTTATCATTCAGCTTCCCGAGTGCTTCGAGAAAGTAATAATCCCCATAGATGAGCGAGACATCCACATCCCGCCCAAGAGGCAAATTGCTCGTAGCATGCCGCAACAGTCCATCCTCCTGGGGTGTATCCCACGTCGCACAGTGCTCGTTTAGCGCCTGCAGGAGTTTTACTGCTGCCTGCTTATAGACAGCACCCTCGTCCTCACCCATAAGGCGTGCTAGCTCCAGCAGGCCGGCGGCCGCTATCGCGCCGGCCGAGCTATCGCGGGGTGCTGTGGCGGCGTCGGGCGCACGAAAATCCCAGGGTGGAACTTGCTCGGGTGGAAGGGCGGCAATGAAGGCATCTGCAATCTGCCGTGCCGTCGTGAGGTAGTCGCGGTCGCGAGTATAACGGTAGGCCACAGCAAAGCCATAAAGTGCCCATGCTTGGCCACGACTCCAGGCCGAACCTGGCGCGTAGCCCTGCCCACCGATATCTTCAACCCGCGCGCCGCTCGCTTGATCAAAGCGAATAATGTGGTGCACCGAGCCATCGGCTCGTACGAAATGGCGCATAACGGTATGGGCGTGGGCATCCGCCACAATGCTATAGCGTAACACTCCTGTCTCTTCGGCAGCCCAGTAGAGCAGCGGCAAGTTCATCATACTGTCGATGATCACTTTGCCCTGATTTTCCTCCCCATTCCAGGCCTCGATCACGTTACCGGCCACGTTGAAGCGACTCATAAGGAGCGCCGCCGCAACGAGGCCGCGACGCCGTGCCGCTTTGTTGCCGGTGAGCTTGTAGTGCATCACCGCCGTTGGCAGAAACTGAAATCCGACATCATGGTGCAGGCCGTAGAAACGTTCGTCCTGAAGCACGCGCTCAAGCTCGTCCTCAGCCGTCTGTGCCAGCCCTGCTAGCTCCGGCTGGTGGTGCCGCTGATAGACCATCCACAGCAGACCGGGCCAAAAGCCAGACGTCCACCAGTCGGCCGGCACACTTTCGTAGTGACCCGCGGCTGTGGCATGCAGGAAAGCGCTACCGGCCCGTCCTGCGAGGTCCAGCACTTTGCGCTCAGCCTGCTCCTGCGCCACAAGTGGCCAAGCGCGTGCGGTATCGCTCGTCATGCACAGCCCCCCTCTACTTTTCGCCCGTGTGGTGAGGCGCAACAACCTGTAGCCGCGTTCCCGCCTTGATCGAGCGGTCCACCGTCTCCAGGATTGCTACATCACATAAAGCTCGCTCGGCAGTATAATA
>JBBRHB010000522.1:0-4131 GCA_038223355.1 Chloroflexales bacterium | reverse complement strand
TGTTCCATCCGTGTCGGGCCTACAACAGGTGGTCGTGAGGGACGCTTCGCGGCCGCGGTCCGGGTGCTGCGTGGGCGGTATTT
Source organism: Chloroflexales bacterium (assembly GCA_038223355.1). GTDB lineage: Bacteria > Chloroflexota > Chloroflexia > Chloroflexales > Kallotenuaceae > JACDGP01. The sequence goes on along the minus strand of JBBRHB010000522.1, from coordinate 4,048 downwards.
CTGCTACACTCAATTCGTCGAGCGAGCAGGAACGCCGCCGGGCACGAGGCCTCAAGCCTCGCGCACCGGCGTGTGCGCGGCGGGAAGCCGCGTACCGCCGGACTTTGGCGTAAGGGCCAGCCGTCTGTGCGTATGAGACGCTCACCTGCGGGTGGCGAGCTCGTGACCGTGTCTGGCTGCCCTGCTCGGCTTCGCCCGAATGGGATGGCATCAACGCCAAGCCCGCAGGAGTGTGTGAAGCTCTAGCCCTCAAATCCGTGGCGCCCGGCCCCCTTTCCGTCGTCGGCCTTTTATACAGAAAGGAGCTGTTGCTATGTTGTCCTCGTCTCTATCCGTTGCCCCGCCTGTCCTCTCGCCGCTTCCTGTCGTCAGCAGTTCCGCCCCGTCTACCGGCTTGGGGCCGGTGCGGGAGTCTGTGGTGCTCCCGCCCGTCCCCAAGCCTGCGCGCTACATCGGCCTCGACATCCACAAGCACTACCTCATCGCCGCCGGCGGCGATGGCGACAAACAGCAGGTGCTGCCCTTCCAGCGCGTCGAGTGGAAGAACTTCGGCGCCTGGAAACGCCGCACGCTCAACAGGAACGACGCGGTCGTCATCGAGATGACCACCAACTCCTGCAAAGTGTACGACGCTTTGGTCGAGCATGTCCAGTCGGTCACGGTCGTCCACCCGCCGCACGTCGCATTGATCACCCGCGCCCGTGTCATGAACGACAAGCGCGCCTCGTTGATCCTCGCGAACCTGCACGCCGCTGGGCTGCTGGCCGGTATCTGGGTGCCCTCGCCTACCGTCCGCGACTTGCGCCTGCTCATCGCCGAGCGCTGGAAGCTGGTCAAGATGGCGACGGTCGTCAAGACCCGCCTGCACAACGTCCTGCACCGCCATTATCTGGAGCCACCCAAGGGTAGCCAACCGTTCCACCCCAAGCATGAGGAGTTCTGGTTAGGTCTGACGCTCTCGGCGGCGGAGAAAGCCGCGGTGCGCTGTGACTGGGCGACGCTGCAATTCGCAAACGGCCAGCGCACCATCCTGGACAAGAGCATCGCCGAGTTGTCGGTGCACGAGCCACGCGTGCCGCTACTGCTGCAAATCCCCGGGATGGGGACGCTGCTCGCCTGACCATTCTCTCGGCGATCGGACCGATCGAGCGCTTCCCGGATGCGTCACACCTGGTGGGCTACTCGGGGCTGGGAGCGAAGGTGCACGACAGCGGCGAGACTCATCACACCGGAGGCATCACGAAGTTTGGGCGCAAGGACTTGCGGGCGGCAATGATGGCCGCCGCCCAGCATGCGGTCAAGTGCCACCCCCACTGGAAAGCGCAGTACGAGCATCTGGAGCCGAAGAAAGGACGCCAGAAGTCCTTGGTCGCCATCGCGCGCAAGCTGCTGGTCGCGGTCTGGCACATCCTGGCGAAAAGCGAAGTGGATGAACACGCGATTCCAGTCCAAGTGGCCTGTTCGTTCTTCAAGTACGCATACGATGTGGGCGTGAAGAATCTGCCGGAGGGCCAGAGCGCCTTGCAGTTCACACGCAATCCGTTAGATCGGCTAGGGATCGGCGCAGATCTGAAAGTGATCCCGTGGGGCAGCAAGCAGTACAAGCTGCCACCAACGGCATTGGCCAAGGAGGTACAAAGTCAAGATGGTAGCACCATTACCTAGGCTAGTTGACGTACATTTGATTGGTGCATATCAACTGCACCTCGGTCCACATGATTATGGTGGAGGAACAGTTTGCACTGGGCCGAATCCGCTCCATGGTTGGGAGTGTTCCAAGGTGAAGCTCCATGGCCCTCCTGTGCGGCTGAATTCCTCGGTCATTTCACTTAGCGATCTCGACTGCCAATAGGAAACGCCGACCACTTCAAAGTCGCGCCTGACTTCACTACGTGTAGGCCCGTTCGTTGAGGCATTGATTGTCATACCCTTACTCGGATAGAAAAGTGTGACGGCAAACAGATAGGTCTCGCTCAAATTAACGCCGTACGCCGCGATCCGGTCAGGTGAACCGTAGGCATCTACCACCGCGCCCAGAGTTAGCGAAGAAGGGCGATAGCTACAGGGCAGCGGCGTACACATGCGAAGCTGCCTCGTGACTAACAATAGAAGTGGGTCTGAGTAACTATACAGGGCTGCCGACAGAATGACGGCTACGATTACGGCTAGCGCGATAGTCACTGCCTTCCAGTCTCGCATAGTTTGTGATTTACCTCGTCCGGACAGGCGTGACGAGCAGTTGCTCAAGCAGTTTGAACCTCATTACACGCTGTTGCTCCGAGTAGACAAAGCCGAATGTGGGGTGATTTGACACCCGATCCCACAATACATAGTCAGCAAATGCTTGAGCATAGTCTTCAACCGCGTTCGCGGGAGGCCAGCATGCCGAACAACTCGGTCCCGGACCTGGTTGGAAATTGCAGCCATACCAACCGGGAGTGCAAATATCTTGGATTGGTAAAGGACCCAAGTAGTAGTGGCTGTCACTCTCGACCTGCATCAACGCATTCAAGTTCCAATTTCTTCTGAAATCCCATACGTGTCCAAACTCGTGAACGATTCTGAAGACTTGGTCTACATAGTCGCCGTTGATGTCTTTATTCCAAAATACCTTGTCAAGGTAAATGTCTCCATCGATGACTTCGGCGCCACCGCCGCTACCTGGCGTCGTGGTCACAATCACTCGGGTTTTGTCGAACAACTGCTTGAATGCGTCCAAGCCGATTTTGCCGGTGATAGAACTCAGGGCATCTTGGAATGCACTGATCTGGCTCTTCTGCCATTCGCCTCCCATGATGATCCCATAGGCTTCTTGCGTCTGCTGTTGAAGTTCCCAGCACTCATCGTCGCGTGCTGGACAATGGCCTGAGGGGTCGGTATACTTGAGGGGGTTGTTGTAGGAGTGTTAGCATGAGCCCACGACTGTGCGGGACGCCGCGCAGTTGCGGCCGAGCGCATCCGGGCGTAACCTGACCGTGGCTGAGCGAACGGGCACGTTGCGCCGGGTGCATGACGTGTGGGCCAGCCGTCTATTGGTATGGGACGCCTGCGGGCCGAGGGCAACTCTGCCTTCGCCGCCGCAGTGCGCGGGGCTTTTAAGGGCCCCGCTGCTGCGGCTTCCATGCGTTGAACCGGGCTGCCGGCTATGCGTATGGGACTCCTCGGCTTCGTCCTGACCCTCGTCAGGGCAAGCGCCAGGCGAGCCCGTTGGAGTGTTTGGCTGCCCCGTTCGAATCTGCTCACCTGCGACGACGAACTTCGTCGAGCGCGTATCCGTGTGTGAAGTCAGACCCCAAAAAAGGATGCGCCCGGCCTCTCTTGGCAAGGACTGCCAGTCATCACCCAGGAGGCACCTATGTCTGGAGCACAACAACCGACCCGCTACATCGGCCTGGACATCCACAAAGACTACTTCGTCGCTGCCGGCGTCGACGCCGACCAGGCCACCGTCCTCAACCCCCAGCGCGTCGACAATATGAGGCTGGAGAGCTGGATCAAGAAACAGCTCGCGCCCACTGACGCGGTCGTGCTCGAGGTCACGACCAACACCTACACATTCTACGACACACTCGCCCCGCACGTCCACTCCGTGACCGTCGTCCACCCACCGCACGTCGCGCTCATCACCCGCGCTCAGGTCAAGACCGACCAGAAAGCCGCACTCGCCATGGCGCAACTGCACGCCGCAGGCCTCTTGGTCGGCATCTGGATTCCGCCGTCGCCGATCCGCGATGCACGAGCGGTCATCGCCCAGCGCTTCAAGATGGTGCGCTTGCAGACGCAAGCCAAGAACCGGCTGCGCTCGGTGCTCCATCGCCATCACCTGAAGGCACCGAAGACACCGTTCTCGCCCGACCAGCGCGGCTGGTGGGAGGGCTTGGAGCTCAGCGCCCTGGAGAAGGTGAACGTCCAGTGCGACCTCGACACGCTGGCCAGCGCGCACGGCCAGATCGAACGGCTCGAAGCGTGCCTGGGCGAACTGGCTGCCAAAGACCCGCGCGTGCAGCTCTTGGTGCAGGTGACCGGCATCGGGCTGATCGCGGCGATG
>JBBRHB010000521.1:0-4138 GCA_038223355.1 Chloroflexales bacterium | reverse complement strand
CTGCTATGCGTGTAGTGCGCCATTTGCGAGGCAACCACCTGCTTGCCAGGTTTCAGGCTTCTGGCGATCCATAAGGCTTCGAGGTTGGCCATCGTGCCGCCGCCGCAGAGATGACCGAGATACATCTGCCAGCCAAACAATGCCGCAATCTCGCCAACCGCCTCCTTCTCCATAGCCGAGCTGGCTCGTCCACCGTCAAGCGCGTGGTTATTCGGGTTGATCCAGAGTGACAGTGCATAGGCCAGACGAGCGATGGGATGCGGCGGCTTTAACATTTGTCCAACATACAACGGATGCTGGTAGGGAAAATTATCTTGCATGCGCTCTGCGACGTCGCGCAGCACCGGTCGCAGCCTGTCTAGATCAATATCAGACTGATATGCAGGCAAATCCTGAAAGCCCACATCAAGCTGCTCCAGCGCGGCTGCCAGGAGAGAAATACTTTCTTGTTCCAACTTCTATTCTCCCTATTGTTTCTCACTTCATAATAATACTGATAACAAACGAGTTGACAAAGCGTGCATGATGCCCAAAACTGTTAATCATCCTCACACAAGGCAGGTGACGGTATGATCGATCCCAATGTCTTCAACGACGTGCCCCTCTTTGCCCTACTCGATGCGGACGAGCGACAAGTATTGGCACAGCACGTCTCAGCACGTACTTTCGCCGAAGGCGAGACCATCTTTCAAGTGGGGCAGCCGGGCGGCACGGCCTATTTGGTGCAATCTGGACAGGTTACGGTGAGCATCACCGATCTCGCGCAGGACGTTATTATCGTTGATGTGGTCGGGCCGGGTGGTCTGTTGGGCATGTCGTCCTTATTGGCAGGGGCGGAACATCTCACCACGGCTGCTGCCGTCGCCGCAACCTGTGCCATTGAGATTGATCGCAGCGATATTACGATCCTGCTGCAACAGAAACCTCTCGCCGGTTTAGATATGATGACGATGATCGAGCAGCAACTGCGCGACACGCACCAGCTCATGCGTACCCGGGTCACCCGCAATCCCAACAGCGAGTTCGAAGAACGTGAACCCCTGGGCGGTCGGATCGCAGATGCTGTGGCCCAGTTCGGTGGGTCATGGACGTTTGTTATTATCTTTTCGGTGATTCTGGTAGTCTACGTCGTACTCAACATCGTGAGCGGTCGTGCGTGGGATCCCTATCCTTTTATCTTGCTGAACCTGTTCTTATCGATGGTGGCGGCGATGCAAGCACCGGTGATCATGATGAGTCAGAATCGGCAAGATGCGAAAGACCGGCTGCGGGGCGAACTGGACTATCATGTCAATCTTAAGGCTGAGGTGGAAATTGGCGAAGTGTTGCTGCGTATGAGCCGCCTGGAGCAACAGCTGGCCGAGGTTACGCGCGGCCGCAGTGCCCATGGATAGAGCACTAAAAAGGATGATCATGGCCAGGTCTGGCTCCTTGCCCGAACGTGGTGAAATCCTCTTTCGCGACGACTGGCATCAAGCTCGGAACGTCCTAAGTGTTGCGACCCTGATCAATAGCTGCCGAGAGATTACGTTACTTGCTTGTTGGTGTCAATGTAAACCTTGTGGCTTATCATTTGGTGGTTCTACTTATGGTTGTACCGTAAAGAACGCGGCATGCGATGTGCCGTCGCTTGTTCCAGAGTAGCCGACAGTAACCGTATCCTTCTTAGCGGTACGAATATCACTCGCACTGATCGCAGCCGTAATCTTCGTTGGACTTACAAACTTCGTCGGACGCAGCTTGCCGTTCCACTGAACTTGCGCTGCCGGAGTAAAGTATCTGCCGTTGACCGTTAGCGTAAATGCGGGGCCTCCAGCAGTCGCCGTATTCGGCGTGAGAGACGTAATCTTTGGCACCGACAGATCGATATACAACCCGTTATCGTCATACAGCGTTAGACGGCCAGAAGCCCTAGTATCGATGCTGATGAAGATATTATATGGAAACGAACTTGGTTGAGGAATGGGCTTGGTAGCCCAGAGTTGCCATGTTGTACCACCATCAAGGAAGGAGTAGATCTGTGAGGTCGAAGCTGCGTACAGTACATAGCCATGCTGAACATCGAGTGCTATTGACGTTACGCTTATCGCCTCGATCCCATGGTTCAAAATCGTCCATTGCCCACCGCTGTTGGTCGTTTTATAGATATGGCCATCTTCGCCAAGCGCATAAACAACGGCCGCATTTCGGGGATCAACGATCACCTGTAAAATCGACGCCTGACTAGTGCCGACGACAGGGAGACCATTCGAGACCGCCTGCCACGTTACACCTTGATCCGATGAACGGAGTACACCACCACCATAATTTTCAAACTGGCCGGCATACACCACGTTTGGCTGGTCAGTCCCCGCACCAATAGTGAAGGCGTATGGACCACCGCCGCAGGGGAAGGGAAAAGTCGAACTCCATGTTTGGCCACCATTGATGCTGTGCGCAAACCCATTGCTCGTCCCCACGAAGAGCGTCGTAGGCACAGTCGGGTGAACGACCATCGTCACAATATAATTGCAATTGGTGTCATAAGGGATCTCAGTCCATGTATCACCGTCATCCGTCGTCTTCGAAACCCAGACTGCCCCATAGGCATAGAACGTGTGCGGCAGATTGCCATAGATCACGCGATAGGAGTACGAGGTAGACGCAGGATTCCAGTTCGGTAACTTCAGCCACGTCAACCCATGATCCGTTGTCCGCAACATCGCACCACCAGGATTCCCTTCCGAAGCGAGGGCCACACCCGGCAATGCTAAATCATAGGCGACACTATTGATACGCGGTGGACTGAAATTCGTCGGAAGCTGTGGTCCATACCAAAACAGTGATGGCGTAGTAGATGCGATAGGAGCAAACTCCAAGGTCTCCGACTGACGAGCAGACACTGGCACTGCCAAGGGCGTGCATGCACAAATACTGAGCAAAAGTGCAAGCCGAATCGAACGTGCACGCATTGAACTATCTCCTTGTGAAATGGGACAGGGGTCGAAGCGCTGTTAGATTATCACATGCTCGCGTCGATTGCGCAATGCCTTCCGCAAAAGGTCATTTCCACGAGGTTAGTTAGTTTCTGAGTGGTGCACTCTTGTTCAACCCTGTCCTACCCAATTTCTTCCCCCGCCGCCTGTAGCACCTGAACATGTAAGGTGGTGCTTATGTAGCGGCCCGGGGCCACCATGGCGTTGACCACCGGCGCGACGAGCGGGATCAAGCCAGCTTGTCGGGCAGCGAGCAGAACGCCGAGTGTACCGGTGACTGGAAGGTTGCGGGCTTGAGCCACCCGGCGGCCCGCTTTGTCGTCAAGCAGCAGCAACCGGGCGTGCGCGGCTAGGCCAAGTGCAATGGCTGCCACTTCGCCAGCATCAAGACCAAGCAGAGGCGGCGAGGGTAGGGGCGGGTTGGGCTGTATTACGAGCCAAGGCAGATCGGGGATGCGTGGGCGTGGGTCGCCGGACTGCAGGCCCTGATCGTATTCGTATTGGACAATCGCAGGAATCCATATTTCACCGTACAAGCGTGGGAGCAGTTCCAGCAGACCCACGCCGGCCAGTGTGATCAGCGGTGTGGTGTCAGCAATGACGGGCTCAGGCGGCATCGGATGCGGTGCCACTCTCACAGATACTTGTTGCGTAAGCGAGGCGTGCTTCGGCAGCAACATCGACATCATTGTCAAACTCTGATACGCCGTAGCGGCCAAGCACATCAAGAAATTCTCGGCGGCTGATTCCTAGCAAGGAGGCGGCACGACTAGTTGAGATGCGGCCTTGATCATAGAACGTCACTAGCAAGGCTTCACGGGCGCGTCGTGCAATCTGGTTGCGCAGGTCGATCCCCCAACCGGCGACGTCCGCCAAATCATCCGGTAGCTCGATTTCCACTGCCCAAGTTGACATCGTTACGCTCCTGGTTACTGCTCTCTAGAACTGTGCATCCTACGACGCCCAGAGCTGCTGGCTCAAAACCATCGATGTCCTCTTTTCATCGAATGCACTACCAGGGCCACTCAACAACCCTGCCCTACCGAAAGCCCAACCCCCGCTCCTTCAAACTTACCCAGCGGCCCTGACCGATTACCAGATGGTCTAACACCTGAATATCCAACAGGGTCCCGGCCTCTACCAGTTGGCGCGTCACCTGCACA
>JBBRHB010000520.1:0-4165 GCA_038223355.1 Chloroflexales bacterium | reverse complement strand
TTGCCATGAGCGCTCGGCTGTTCCCCGGTGGGCAGGCCCACAGCGCCTACCAGGTAGCTTTGAGGCACCGTCAGCGCGACATCATAGATGCCCAGGTCACTGAAGAACTCGGCATTGGCATGCCAGGGCTCGGTATCCCAGTGACCTTTGGTATACACCGCCAGCTTGGGATACCACTGGCCTACCATGAAAAAGTCGCCCGCCGGGCCACCATAGCCTGTCCGTGCAAAGACGCGCGGCAAATGCGCCGTCCAACTCACATCCATCTCGATCAACTGTCCCGCACTCAAGGGCTGCGGGAGTGCCACATGAAGGAGTGTTTCACTGAGGGTTGCCGTCGCGAGCAAGTCCACGCCGCTAGCCAGTGTCAGTGCGCGCAGGTCGATGCCACCCGGGTGCGCCGGATCGAAGTCAAAGCCGCGATTACTGCCTTGTGACTCACGCATCCACGTTGTATTTGTGTTACGAAACGCATTCAGATACAGGTGGAGCCAGAGCTCATGCAACGTATCCTGCGACGGATTGCGGTAACTGATATGCTCCGTACCGCTGACCGTTTTATTCTGGGGATCGAGTTGGACGGCCATGCGGTACGAGGCGATGGGTGTGGCCGGGGCAGCGGTCGCCGGTCGCGCCGCACACGCCAGCAGCACACCGGAGAAGATCACCACCGACGCCAAGCGCCACATCGTCTACGCGTGACCGGTGCCAAAGGCGGATAGCTTCGCATCGAAGAGTTCGTCTAACCGGCGCACAATACCCCAGTCGCCGAACGGCGAAAAGATAACGGCTCGCCCGAAGGGTATTGCGACATATTCATGGGTGCCAATCTTAAGCACGGCCTGGTTTGTCAGTGCCGAGCCGAGCCCATTGGCCTGCGCATACTGGTGCATCGCCCAATCAGGATGGTAGCTTGTGCCAACTCGCTGGTAAGCCTGGTTGGCTAAGGCATCGCGCAGTGCGGGGTCGGGCGAGGCATTGGTTTCCGTGTTAGCAAGCGTGCTCAGCAGGTCGACCGTTTCCCACATGCCATCGGGACTATACATCGTATCGAGTGAGAAGATTTGGGTACCAAAAGCACGACCATCCGGCAGGGTCAGGCGCACATTTTCACTCAAGGGCAGCCCGAGTTGCTTTTGGTCGGCAAACTGGTGCTGGGCCCAATCAGGATGATACTGGACCCCGTGCTCACCCCAGGCTGCCGTCCGGAATGCCGTTTTTAACCCCTCATCGGTTACCTCGCTCAACCTCAGGATCGTCTGCCAGTCGTTCGTTGAGGAGCAAATCGCATCAACGCCATACAGTTCGGCAACCCAGGCTTGACCATTGGCGCGAAAGCCAAAAGGCGGCGATAGGGGCGGCCCGAGGCGTTCCCGGATCGCAAACTGGTGCATTGCCCAATCGGGATGGTATACATGCCGGACCTGCCGGTAGCTCCAGTCGAGGAGCGTATCGCGCAACTGCACATCTGGGCTAGGCGGCGGCGGGGGTGGCGGGGGTGGCACATCGGGGACACCCTGGTAAACCGCGTTCTTAAAGCTGTCCCATGGAAAGCCGCGTGGATCGGTTTTACGGTGGGGCGCGATATCAATGTGGCGCACCAGACGCGAGCGCGGAATGTTGTATTGCTGGACTTTTGTTTGGCACAGCCACACCAGCGCATCCTGTTGTGCCTGCGGATAACTGTCGAGACCATTATTCAGATTTTCCAGCTCAATACCGAGCGAGAAGCGATTACAATCGTTCTCGCCTTCCCAGTAAGAAACGCCGGCATGCCAGGCTATATCTTTATCCTGGACCAACTGATAGATCTCGCCGAGCTTAGAAACATAATAATGCACCGATACGAGATGCGTCCGGTCACGTCCCATCAGTGTAAACAAATCGCCGGCTTTGGTACCGGCGGTAGCATGCAGAACAATCATGTCGATCCGCCGCTTGCCAGCCGGCATCGCCGTAAAAGCCGATGAGAGCGCGGGATATTGCAGGATAGTACGCACCATAGCTAAGCTCCGTAGTAAGTGGCGTATATGCAGCGCAATCCTACTGCAACCACCTCACTACTGTCAATCGTAGGACTGACTAATGCGGCGTCTTGATACGGGCTAAGCGTTCCACCGCCGCATTGATCGTCGCCGTCTTTTTGGCAAAGCAGAAGCGGGCGAAATGAGTTGCTTGGGTGGGATCAGAGTAAAAGACCGACATCGGAATCGCCGCAACACCTACCTCCGTCGTGAGGTAGCGACAGAAGGCACCGTCATCGTTCCAGCCTTCCGGCAGGGCTGCCAACATAAAGAAGGAGCCTTGCGGCACGAAGACCTCGAAGCCCGCCTGCTCCAAGCCTTGCTGCAGGAGAGCACGCTGCTCATCGTAAAAATGGCGCAAGTCGGCATAATACGAACTGCCGATGGCATCGCTGAGCGCTGCGGCAGCGGCCGCCTGAAATGGTGTCGCGGTCGCAAAGGTAATGAACTGGTGGGAACGCCGGACGGCATCGGTCAACGCGGCTGAGCTCAACGCATAACCTATCTTCCAGCCGGTGACACTGAAGGTTTTACCGGTGCTGTTGATGGTGATCGTGCGTTCGCGCATCCCAAACAGGCTCGCCAGCGGAATATGTTCGCCCTGAAAGACAAGGCGCTCATACACTTCATCGGTGATCGCGATCACGTCATGCTCCTGGCAAAGCTGGGCGATTAACTCCAATTCATTACGCGCAAAGACCTTCCCCGCCGGGTTCTGTGGCGAGTTGAGCACAAGCGCCCGCGTCTTAGGGCTGAAGGCAGCACGTAGCTCGTCGACATCTAAGCGCCAGCGTGGATCGGCGGGGCTTGACGGGGAGCGTAGGCGGACAGGACGGGGCAGGCCCCCGGCCATGATGATATCGGGAAGGTAGGCATCGTAGGCCGGCTCAAAGTAGATCACTTCGTCACCGGGATCAACGATGGCCAGCATGGCCGCGATCAACGCCTCGGTCGCACCACTGGTAATCGTGATCTCGGTCCGTGGATCATAGTGCAGTCCATAGCTGTGCACATAGCTTTGCGCGATCGCTTCTCGCAGCAGCGGTAGCCCTGGCGAGGGTGCATATTGGTTTTGGTCGGATTGGATCGCCTTGATCGCAGCTTCTTTAATCAACGCCGGGCCGGCAAAGTCAGGAAAACCTTGTCCGAGGTTGACCGCTTGATGTTGTACCGCGAGTGCACTAATTTCGGTAAAGATTGAGGTCCCAAACGATTGTACGCGCTGTGCCATTTTCTCCCGCATGCCCTGCTCCATCACGTCGTGACGCATCGTAGCATAAGATGAGTCCGGTAGGCTTTGAGCATGGTGGCATTGCGGCTCATATTGCAGCACGGGTGGCTAGCGCCGCACGTCCTTCGAGCTATTGGGAAGGCGCACCCGAGCTGGCGGTCGAAGCTGTCTCACCCGACGATAGTGCCAAGCTTGTACGCGAAAAGGTGCGTTCGTATCTACGCGCGGTGCATAGTTGGTCTGGGTCGTCTACCCGAGTCGTCGTGAAGTGATCGCCCATATGCAGGATGGTACTGCCGTGGAGTATGGCGAGACAGCGATTTTAGCGAACGAAGAGGTATTGCCCGGCTTCCAGTGTGCTGTGGCTGAGTTGTTCGTGTGAGTGCTCCCAGAGCGAGACTACATCAGACTGAGATCGGCGGCGTATTGGATCAACCCCAATTTTTGGGCGATACCTTGCGAGGCGACGTTCTCCCATGACGTGCTGTAGAGTGGAATGCGACCCGTTGCCCGGACAAGTTGTGCCCAGGTCGCCACGCTAGCTGCCGCATAGCCTCGGCGTCGGAAAGCTTGAATCGTCCAGACACCTGCCTCTGCTACCCGCCCCGTTTTGCGCGAACAAAAGCAACATGCAGCACCGGCCCCCTGTTGAACGACAACTACCCATGGCTGTCGCACCGGGAGTTCGCGCGAGATATTCTCCATCTCCAGAGCAGGAATGAGTGGCCGCAGCAATTCCACGTTCGCCTCGGTGATTATAACAGCATCCTCGGTCACCTGAAGCTCATCGGGGAAATAGTACGCCGGACCACCAACCTGCCCTGTGATATCGGCCTGCTCTTGCAATGCCGCCCGGTACGCTGCGAGATGTACCGGTTCCGCACGCACGTCATAGGTGATTGGTTCGTCG
>JBBRHB010000519.1:0-4172 GCA_038223355.1 Chloroflexales bacterium | reverse complement strand
CATGAAAGAGCGCTTGGGCCTGCGCCTTCTCACCCTTCCGTAGCGCAGTTTGTCCGTCCAGAAGTAAGACCGCCGGACTATGCTCCGTGCGTGTTGCCATTAGCCGAACTGATGTGATGTCACACAGCGCGGCCTTACACGCTGCTTCTCGGCACGAATAATAGACCGGACCTCGCCAACAGCTTCGTCTAGCCGTTCAGCTTGGTTGAGGACGACATAATCAAATTCAGTGATGCGCTGCATCTCAAGCTCGGCCGTTTCTAGCCGGCGCTCAACCTGCGCCGGGGAGTCGGTGCGTCGCCAATGGAGCCGGGTCCGCAATTCGTCTCGGTTCGACGGGGCTAGAAAAATCAAGACGGCCTCTGGTGCCAGCTTCCGGATGGTCGCCGCGCCCTGGACGTCGATCCGCAAAACGACATCTTTGCCACTCGCCAGCGCGTCCCGGATCTCCCACTTAGGTATGCCCTTGTAATGACCGTAAACTTCGGCATATTCGAGAAATCCATCATGGGCAATCATACGCTGGAACTCGGCGGGGTCTAAGAAGTGATAATCGACGCCCGGAATCTCGCCCGGTCGTTGCGGTCGATCGGTCGCGGTGACGACAAAGTGGAACGGAAAGCCAAGCTCTCGCATGCGCATGAGGACGCTATCTTTACCAACGCCCGACGGACCCGAGATGACGACCAGTAACGGTATCGCCGGGTGCCCAGACAAAATAGGATTAATCTGCTCATTCATGCCAGGAATTTCTGCCTCGTTGCTCAAGCGTTGGTTGTTCTGGTATGCTGCTCCCGAAGGAGCCGTAATGTACGTTGACGCACTGACGCTGAACGCCGTCGTGGCTGAACTGCGCGATACAATCATGGGGGGCCGCATCCAACGTGTCCTCCAGCCGACACCCGAGAGCATCGGCTTGGAAGTCTACGCCGGGCAGCGGGCGAATGTAGTGCTTTCGGCGCACCCGCAACGTGCGCGTATTCAGTTGACGCATGAAAAATTGACGCGCGGCGGTGACGATGACTCCCCGCTGCTGTTGCTCCTGCGTAAATATATTAAGTCTGGCGTCATCACGGCGATCGAACAGCCCCCCTTGGAGCGGATCGTAGCCTTGAGTATAACCAAATACCCGCGCGGGCGCAAGGATGCCGAAGACGACGAGGACGATATTCTAGAAGAACGCCGCACCACCCTGCTGATCGAGGTGCTAGGCGGCAGGTCGAATGTGATCTTGCTTGATGAGGGCGGTCATATTATGGACGCGGTGCGACGCGTAAGTCACGATCAACGCCGCCCGATACAGCCCCATATCCTGTATACTCCGCCACCGCCGCAGCCGGCACAAGGCGATCCTCGCGCGACCACGGCTGCCGAGCTTCGTGCCGCCCTGAGCGGCGGTCAGGGAGACGTGGCCAAGGCTCTGACCGCTGGTTTTCGGGGTGTGTCGCCACTTGTCGCTCGCGAGGCGCTGTTTCGCGCTACCGGCCTAGTCGCACCTGCCAGCACGCCGGAGTTGCCATTTGGTGCTATTGCCGCCGAGTTGACGGCGCTGTATAGCGTACCCCATGTGCCATCGCTGGCACTTGAAGGAGATCTGCCGGTCGCCTTTGCTCCCTACCACTTGGATCAATATCCAACTGTAGAGCGCTACCCGAGCATGAGCGAGGCTATGGAACGCTTTTTCGCGGTGCATGTGGATGCTGCAGCCCACGCCACCCGGCGTGCGGCCCTGGCAACGCGCTTAGCCGCCGTCCGCCTGCGCTATGAGCGCCAACGCGATGCCTTGCGGCGTGAGCTTGAGCGCGCGCAGGCCATTAATGAGCTACGCTGGGAAGGCGAAATGATCTATGGCTATCTGCATGCCATCATGCCCGGCCAAACGCTGTTGGCCGTCGAAGACCGAGTGATTAGCCTGGACCCCGCCTTAACGGCTGTGGAGAACGCGCAGGCCCGCTTCAAAGCGTAAGATAAAGCTAAGGGTGCCTTAGCAGGTGTTCCCGAGCACCTGGCTGCTGCCGAAGCGCAACTCGCCTACCTTGATGAAACACTAACGCTGCTTGACTTGGCCGAGGGCTTCGACGCGATCTCGGGGATAGAGCGCGAGGTGGAGCAACAGGGGCTGCTTAAGCCGCAGCCCGGCAACCGCACGGCCCGTGCACCTCGCGCCCAGCCACTCCATCTGCGCTCGAGCGAGGGTGTGCCAATCTTGGTTGGTCGCTCGGCCGGGCAGAATGATGAAGTGACCTTCCGCTTGGCGCAGCCTGACGACATTTGGCTCCATGCGCGGGGTGTGCCGGGCGCTCACGTTGTGATTCGAACGGATGGTGCGGTCGGTGATCAGACATTGATCGAGGCGGCGGGGCTCGCGTTGTATTTTTCCAAGGCGCGCAATCAACCTGCCGCCGACGTGTCGCTCTGCCGTCGGCGGGATGTACGCAAGGTGGCAGGTGGACCGCCCGGGCTGGTTACGCTGCGCAACGAGCACTCGCTGCATGTTCACCCACTTGCTCCCGGCGACATTGGCCGCCAGGAGCTAGACGTATAACCAGCCAACTAGACTAGACGGTTTTGGCGTCGACGGGCTGGCGGCGATGGCGTAGGTATTCGATCAGAATCGGAATCAATGATATCAGGATGATAACGATCGCCAGTAGTTCGATATTCTTGCCGATCCACGGGAAGGTCGCCCCCAGGAAATAGCCGATGCTGAGCATGCTGATGACCCAGCCGATACCACCCAGGACATTATAAAGGAAGAAGTGGCGATAGCTCATGCCGGCAACGCCCGCAAGGACCGGTGCGAAGGTCCGCACGATCGGTACGAAGCGCGCCATGACAATCGTTTTGCTGCCGTGCCGCTCATAAAATGCCTGTGTTTGTTCCAGATATTTACGCTTGAACAAACGGCTATCCGGCCGTTGAAAGAGTGGCTGGCCTGCTCGCCGTCCGATCCAGTAACCGGCCGCATCGCCCACTACTGCTGCCGGAATTAACAAGAGGTTGAGTAACCCGAAGTTCAAATGCACCCCGACAGTCGCGCCGGTTGCGGCCAGCAGCCCTGCCGTTACCAGCAATGAATCGCCTGGGAGAAAGAAGCCAATTAACAAGCCCGTTTCCGCAAACACAATGATGACCATCCCCAGGTAGCCACCCAGGCTAATCAACTGGGCCGGATCACGAATCAAATTAAGAAAATGCCGTAATGTTTCCAACCTCAAATCCCCCAATATAATCAGGGATATCATACCTGATTTTGCTCCCAACGCATTTGACAGGTATCAAAGCGCTAACTACAATCTGAATCTATGAGAGACCATAATGAGGCTGAGGAGCGAGGCGATGGCCCAAAGAGTTGGCAGCTTAACAATTTTGCGTGCACAATTCAATCAGTATGCTGAGACTGTGCGATCATTAGGTCCCTGGTTGATTGTCGCCGTACCGTTCTGGGCTTTCATTGGTCGCCGTGCTTATGCCCGCGAACAAGAGCGCCAGAGATTACTGCGCCTCGGGCCGGTGCTCAAGCGCGACCGGCGCCGCTAGTTTAGCGGTGACCAATGCCAACTAAGAACATCCCAGAAAAACCGGTCACTATGCAGTTGCGTGACCTCCATATACATTGGGGCAGCCGCACCTATATCATGGCCATCGTGAATGCGACGCCCGACTCATTTTCTGGCGATGGGCTCTTGGGCAGCGATGAGCAGGCAACGGTTCGTCATGCTATCGAGCAAAGCCGTGCCTTTATCGCTGCCGGTGCCGATATTATTGACGTCGGCGGTGAGTCGACACGGCCAGGCGCGGCGCTGGTCGAAGCAGTAGCCGAGCGCGGGCGGGTCGTGCCCGTCATCGCCGCCATCCGTGCCGCGCTCGACGTGCCGATATCGGTCGATACCTGGAAAGCCAGTGTGGCCGAGGCCGCGCTTGATGCCGGTGCCGATCTGGTGAACGATGTCTGGGGGCTGCGGCTGCCTGAGGGGAGCTGGAACACCGAACTGGCGCGGCTTGTTGGCGCACGGGGCGTGCCGATCGTCTTAACGCATAACCGGCGGGCGCGACCAAGCACGGGTTCGCAGGGTGGTCACTATCGCGCGATCCAATACACCGATCTGCTTGGGGATATCATCCGTGAGTTACGGGAAAGCGTGGCGCTGGCTCACGACTACGGCATCCAG
>JBBRHB010000518.1:0-4184 GCA_038223355.1 Chloroflexales bacterium | reverse complement strand
TGGCTACGGCACGTTCAAAGCACGTGATCAGATGATTGCGGAGCGCTACGGCGTCCGGTACATCTTTGAGATCAAAGCTCTGCGCCTCGAGCTGGGTTAAGCCAAAAAAATTGGTTACACTACCAGCAGCTATGACCACTTCATCATAGGGGAAGTCGCCGCGATCCGTGAGCACGACCCGACGATCGAAATCGACGTGCTTGACTTGCGCGACGCGAAACTGAATATTGGGGATGCCGCGCAGCAGTGCGCGTGTGGGAAGTGCAATCTCTTGCGGCTCCAAGCCAGCAGTAGCAACCTGGTAGAGCAAAGGCCAGAAACCGTAGTAATTGTTGCGATCAAGCAACATGATCTCGACCGGAGCAGCGGCTAGGTGGGTGGCCACTTCCAGCCCACCAAAGCCTGCACCGATAATAACCACCTTTCGCCGGGCCGCTTTAGCCATATGCTAGCAATCCTCCATTAGCTTATAGCAAAGATGGTAGCACATGCGGCCCACGTCCTTTGAAGGCTATATAGTTACTAAAGAGGGCTACTCGTGCTGAGCAGCCCCATATCGATTATGGATTGGTGTGCTCCTGCGGGTTCACCGGCTTCGTCTCGATTTGGCTTTCCAGCCGTTCGATGTCTTGTTCGTCCTGCTTAAGTTTTTGGCCCGCGCGAGCATAATCTGTGACATCGCCGGCGTCCTCAAGCCGCTCCTCAATATAATCCTGCTCGTTAGCAATGCCCTCGCCTTTGATCGGCCGCTCGTTCATTGAAACCCTCCTATGCGCTTTGCCAGTCGGCTTGAAGCTGGCCCAAGTTCGGCACACTCCGCTCTGCATCGGCTCCCAGTTGTTCCTTCAAGGCATGAAAAAAGCCGCATACTGCAGCCTCAACCCATGGATCGCCCGCTTGCGATCCCGCTTCCTGAGCAACCTTGGCATACAAACCTTGTTTCGTCCACGTTTGTAGGTAGCTTGTGAGTTCGGCCATCCGCTGGGCAAAATTGCCGCCCCACATCATTTCTCTGACCTGCGTCTCGGGTGCTTCGCCAACTTTGACGACACCATTGAGCTCGGTCATGATCGTCTCGTCTTGCTCTAAGGCATGCTGGCGCAGGGCGTCAAAGACGCCTTTGGCCCAACGTTCGGTTTCATCCAAGGAAGAAAAGTGACCATAGTCGCTCATCACCCGTAGGAATGCCTCGCGGTCGGGCGACAGGGCCGTTGAGCCGGTTACAGCAGCAGGGGTTGCCGTATTGGCCGGACGACGAGGCAGTGGTAGATCGCGGCCGGGCTCATCGACCGAGCCCATAGCGGATTGGGGTGTCATACGGTTGTCGTGTTGTGAGTCATCCATACTCTAACTCCTCAAATCATGGAGATCCACACAGCAACAGTGGTGCCAGAAAGCTACAGCCTGCCGCTTAGCGCTCTTCCTGCGCTAGATCGTCGAGCCGTAGCTGAACCGCATTGGCATGGCCGGTCAGCCCCTCGGCGGAAGCCAACTGTGCGGCTGCAGGGCCGAGCCGCCGCAGGGCCTGATCATTGACGCTGATCAGCGAGATGATCTTGCGAAAATCATCGACATTGACGGGAGAAGCGAAGCGCGCAGTACCACCGGTGGGCATGATGTGGCTCGGGCCGGCAATGTAATCGCCCAGCACCTCGAAAGACCGCTCACCCAAGAAGATGCCACCGGCATTACGGATGGCACCGACGTATTGCCATGGATTATCGACCAGCAAACATAAATGCTCGGGTGCGTAATCATTTGCCAGGCGGATCGCATCTGCAACACTCGGGACCAACACAATACCGCCCTGCCGCTCAAGTGCCTGGGCCGCCACGTCGGCGCGCGCCAGCTCTTCGAGTTGCCGTCCGACCTCAGCCTGGACGGCTTGCGCAACATCTGCCGAGGTCGTTAGCATAATGGCCGAAGCCAGCGTATCATGTTCGGCTTGAGCGAGTAGGTCGGCAGCAGCATACTGAGGATTGGCATGCGCATCGGCAATAACGAGCGTCTCGGTCGGGCCGGGCAAGGACTCAATGTCAACAACGCCATAGACCGCACGCTTCGCCAACACAACAAACAGGTTACCCGGTCCCACAATCTTGTCCACGGCACGCACACTCGCCGTGCCATAGGCCAGTGCGGCGATAGCCTGAGCACCGCCAAGTTTATACACGGTCTGTACGCCCGCGATGTCGGCGGCTACCAACACCAGGGGAGATACCTGGCCGGTTGCCCGCTGCGGTGGCGAACAGACAACGATCTCACGAACCCCGGCGACGCGGGCGGGGATTGCGGCCATGAGCAACGAGGAAGGAAGCGGCGCGGTACCACCGGGTGCATAAACGCCGACGCGCTCCAACGACACGACGATCTGGCCGAGGGCACCTTCGTCGGTCCAATCAACCCAACTCTGCCGAGTTTGCTTGCGATGAAACCGTTCGATCTCTGCAGCAGCCGAGCGTAAAGCCGCTACTAACTCAGGGGCCAGCGCCGTATACGCGGCTGCGATTTCGGCGGGCGAGACTATGAAGTCCGCAACATCGACACCTTCAATACTCCGGCTCAAGTCATGCAAAGCCGCGTCGCCCTGTTCGCGCACAGCCGTAATGATCTGGTTCACGGCAGCCTGCGGCGTTGTACCCACCCCCCACTGTCGATCCAGGCTCGCCTGCAACGTGGGCGAGACGGTCATTTCGTCAAAACGTTTACGCCGCAGGACCGTGCGTTGAGCCTCGGCAAGATCGTGATAGATGGCGATGGTCATAGGTTGTCCGTTTCCAAACTCTTAAGCAGCCGGGTAAAGGTCTCTGACTGATCGGCAAACGCATAATGGACCGGTAAGACAATGATGCCGGTGCTGCCGATGGTGCGCAAGTGATCCACAGCGGCGAGAACATGATCGGTTGACACCACGACCGAAACGGAAAACCAACCGTGTTCACCAGGCAGAGCTCCACTCGAAAAGACCGGTGCGAGCGTTGGACCTTGTAGACCGCGCAAGGCAATATGCGCCGTGACAGTGGCAGCTACAGCGGCAGCATCCACGCCCGGGACATTGGCAATAATATGCTGCAGGCCGACGGCACGGCGCTGCGCCTCTAGCAGTTCCAAAACGACGCGAACGGTTAGGCGCTTGTCGGCGTCTACCAGCAGTGACCGGCGACTCCCAATTAAGCAGGCCTGTGAGCGGAGGATGGTGGTACCGGGGATGATCTTTAGCCGGTTTTCGCGCAATGCGGTGCCGGTTTCGGTGATGTCAGCAATCATGTCGGCATAGCCCAGACCCGGCGCACCCTCGGTCGCACCCTGTGAGGCGATCAGGGTAAACGAATAGACGCCACGGCTATAAAAAAAGGCTCTGACGAGGTTGGCATACTTGGTCGCGATGCGGAGCTGCCGACCGGCAGAGGCGAACTCGGCAGCCAAATCGGCAATGTCAAGCCAACCCTGAACATCAACCCACGCCTCTGGGACGGCCAGCACCAAATCGGCGCGCGCATAGCCGAGGTCGGGCTCAATGACGACCAGATTCTGGTCATCGCCAGCTTCTTCGCGCACCAAATCAAGGCCGGCTATGCCTAGATCGACATCGCCCGCAGCGACTTTAGCTACGATATCAGAGGGCCGGTGAAACAAGACTTCAGCGTCCGGCAAGGTCGCGATGCGGGCCGTGTATTGTTTCAGGTTGGGCCGCGAGACGCGGAGGCCACAGCGCTCGAGCAACTGAAACGTGGGATCATATAACGTGCCTTTGGAAGGCAAAGCAAAACGTAGCATCGCGGGTTAGCTACAACTCCTTTGTAGGCAACGGTTCATAGGGAGGGACAACCATGGCGAGCATACCGCGGCGGGCTCCTTCTTGCGGATCGTGCCAGATCACCTGTCCATCCCCTGCGACCTCGACTACGGCTCGCGCACTCCGTTTGGCTGCATCCCGCAGATTAGCCTGTAACGAGCGACGGCGCACATCGAGCTGCGCGATATAGCCAAGATCACGGAGCTGCTCCCCCACCTTCAATGCCTCGCCAAAAAGCCGGTCCTCGGCCATCACAATCAGCAGCGGAGCTGTCGCCGCACTCCGTGCTCTAGCCACAGCCGCCACACGCTCCAAACCATAGGCGAAGCCGACGGTAGGTATACTGCCGTTGCTCCCTAGTGCCGCCAGCAACTCATCATAGCGCCCA
>JBBRHB010000517.1:0-4192 GCA_038223355.1 Chloroflexales bacterium | reverse complement strand
CAGCCGCCAATCAAAGCGATCCGTGCGCGCGGGCTCTTCCTCATGCCACAGCACCCACGCCGAGAAGACGCCATAAAACAACGTCTGAATCAGCGTCGAGCGAAAAAAGTGATCGCCGCGCTCACCCTGGAACGTAATCCCGAGCGCCTGCTCTAGTGCCTGCCGGATACTCGCCAGGGCCGGTACATTCCGCCCCTCAATCCGTGCCCGTGCGTCGCGTGCATACGATGCCAGGAACCACGCCACATCGGCCGGATTACTTAGCACCGCCGCCTGCAACATTACCCGCTTCAGATATTCTGTCAGTTGTGCCCCATGTGCCTCGGCTAACACATGGGGCGACGAGTTCCAGAAGACCGCCTCGTTCGCCACAATATGGTAAGCCTCAAGCTCGCTTATCCCACTGTCCGGCCCCGGCCCTACCAACAAGAAATCGCGATAGTTCGTCACCAGCACTTGTCCATAGCGCGCCAAGTATTTCTTCACTTGGTCACTACGCGCGATCACCTGGACATCGGCGTTGGTCCCTTTAACCTCAATCACTCCCCGCGCCGGCAGTTGCCCTGGCAACAGCTCCCCTGCTGCCGACCGTTGGAACTGGTCCGCGGTAAACAAGCCGCCATCCGGTATCCCCGCGCCCTGGTTCCGCAGCGTGAGCACACACCGCACCCGTGGCTTAAGCGTCTTGCCAATCTCGTTGATCAGCCGTTCCAGTGCCGGATAATACGAGGTCTCCCTGACCGCCGATCCCGAGGCGTGGATCGTATGCAAGTCATAGAGGTATGCTTCGACGGGCTGCATGCAGCGAAAAGCCTTTCTCGTCTCTGCTATCGAAAAACAGTGCGCTGATTGTAGCATGCCCCTGATGGCTAGCAGGTACCTCTGCCGCCTACCCGCCCACGTCCCTCGTGCCCTTATAATGGAACTAGCCACAAGCATGGTATCCAGTAAGGTAGAAGAGCTATATGGGCGAATTCGGATTATCATTGCTCGCTCGCTGGGGAAATTTCTATGTCATCACCGGTTCCGCTGCTGCGGCATTGACCGGCCTACAATTTGTCGTGATTGTCCTGAGTGCCCAGCTCAACCGTGGGAGTGCGGAGACAAACCACGCTTTCGGCACCCCAACCGCGGAGACAAACCGCGCTTTCGGCACCCCAACCATCGTCCACTTCGGCACGGTCCTCTTGCTGGCAGCGCTGCTGAGCGCGCCGTGGCCTCTACTTTTCGACGTCGCGGTTGTCCTCGGCCTGTGCGGGGTTGTAGGCCTCCTCTATGCCGCGGTGTTTATACAAACGGCCCGCAGACAAACAACCTATAAGCCGGTGCTGGAGGATTGGGTGTTCCATTTTACGCTTCCGCCTCTTGCATACGCCACCCTACTGGTAGCTGCAATCATGTTACAAAGTAATCCGACCGTATCACTCTTCGTGGTGGGCGGAACAGTACTTCTCCTCTTATTCGCTGGGATTCATAACGCCTGGGACGCAGTTACCTTCGTGGGCTCAGTCTGAGTCACCAACAGGTGAGCCATGAGGATGAGAACTAGCTTTGTGCACTGAGTAAGCCAAGCGCAACCCTCAGCGTTCATGGCTGTCCAGGTACCCAACAGTCCCGGTCTACCATCGTATGCTCGGCGCGCTTTGTCGAACCAGCGAACTATGGTGTTCACTAGCAATAGAGCCTATGCTTATTGGCAGGAAGAACTAGATCGCTAGACCATCCACCATCAAGCAGCCAGCACTATGAACGTGCTGTTCACTGCCGGTGGCGACCGAAGACACCGCGGGGCAGAAACGCTCCCCGGTTTACCGAAACGGCAAACCCGTCGTAAGGCGGGGACGCAAAGCCACGGGTCCAGCATTGCCTGGATAGCCGGGTTCCCGAACTAAACCTTAGGAGTAGCATCATGCCACAACGTTTTGCCAGTCTACTTATCGTGACCATTTTCTGTACGCTTGTCGGCTCCCTCGGAAGCGCCTTCGCCGCCACACCTTGGAGTGGCCTAACCGATTACACGATCCAGGTCGGCAGCTACCAACGCACCTATCATGTGCATCTACCACCCACGTACACGACGACTTCAACCTTCCCGCTCGTAGTTGGGCTCCACGGCTCAGGTGACACTGGCTCCGGCTTCTCCGGCATGACCAACTTCAACGCCGTTGCCGACCTCAATAGCGTCATCGCTGTCTATCCCGACGCCATCAAAGGCACGTGGAATAGCGCGGGCACCGCCCCCCAGGACGATTTCGCTTTTATCTCTGCGATGATCCTGCAACTGCGCTCGACGTTCTCCATCAATTCCCATCGGATCTATGCGGTTGGCTTCTCCAATGGTGGTGACATGACCGAGGAACTGGGCTGTCGCATGAACTCGACCTTCGCTGCCATCTCGTCGGTGTCCGGCCATATGCCTAGCACCTACGCCTGTCCGCAGATCCATCCGATGCCACTAATTACCTTCCATGGCTCGGCAGACCCGATCTGGTCCTACGCCGGTTGGGCGAACACCAAATACGGCCAACATCTAATGGGTGCGCTTGACGCAGAGAATAAGTGGGCTGCGCTCGCTGCCTGCAAGACGGCACCGACAGTGACGAATCTGCGCGACGCCGTACCCACCGATGGTACGACCGAGCAACTGCGGGTCACAACCGGATGTACCGGCGGGGTCCAGATGCAGCTGTACACCATCAACAATGGCGGCCACACTTGGCCGGGTGGCCTCCAGTATCTGCCAGTATCGGCGATTGGCCTGACCAGCTTGGACATCAGTGCCAGCACCCTGATCTGGCAATTCTTCGCCCAATACCAGTACTGATCGCGTTCCCGCCCCAGTTGCCCTACATCAGCGAAAAGCCGGTGAACGGCTGGGGCAAGTCTAACTTGTGTTGCTGAACTCAGATGACCAGGGCGGCCTAGACCGCCCTGGTCATCTCTTGTATATATGCTACACTCTGCCCGTAGTCACCAAATACGTACCGAGCAGACGATGCCACATCCGTTGGTAATACAATTACGGTTTACCCGCAATGAATGGCAGCGCGCCCTACAAGGCCTCACCGAGCCGGATGCCCGCCGGCGTATTGGGCCTATGAATTGTATCAACTGGAATATTGGCCACTTGGCTTGGCAAGAACAGCGCTACTGGCTCTGGCGCGGCCAAGATCGGCTCCTTCTGCCCCAACTGAACGATCTGTTTGCCAATGGCGCGGCGGCCTGTACTCCGGCTCTCGCTGAAATGTGGTCGGCCTGGCACACCATCACCCAGGCAAGTGATAGCTGGCTCGATACATTAACCACTGACCAGCTTCAGCAACCGCACGAGTTCATAAGCGACGGACAGCCCGACTTTTATACTTTCGGGTCGTTAATGCTACGCGTCATCTACCACTATTGGTATCACACCGGCGAGAACATGGCCATCCGCCAAGCACTCGGCCATATCGGCTTGCCGGAGTTCGTCGGGGACATTGACAAGGAAGCCCCCTATCTCCCCCACTAATACGACCGAGCCAAGTTTACTGCTTGGCTCCCGCTTATTATGTGTAAAAGGCAGTCGTGGGCCGCAGCTAGTCACGCAGCTCACTAGCTCAACAGGCTCCTGTCTTCGCTGTTCATACTGGAAAAAAGATGTCCTACATACCTTTCGCGGGGATCGCAGCCTTCGTCTTCGGCCTAGTATCGGTCTACTTAACCGTGATGTCGGCCATCCGGACCTTTGTCCTGCCGCGCAGCGCTGCTGACCGGCTGACCCGCAAGGTCTTTCTCGTTACCCGCTTTTTGTTTAACCTGCGCACCCGTTTGTATGCCACGTACGAAGGTCGCGACGCCATAATGGCGCTCTATGCCCCGGTCGGCCTGTTAGTGCTGCTCCTAGTCTGGCTCTGTTGTATCTTGGTGGGCTACACCGCGATCTTCTGGGCGCTTGGTGTCGGCTCGTGGCGCGTCGCCTTTTCGACCAGTGGCTCGTCGCTCCTCACCTTAGGCTTCGCGCCGCTCTCCGATTTACCGGTGACCATCGTAGCCTTTTCGGAAGCCATCATCGGTCTGATCCTGGTCGCGCTATTGATCGCCTATCTCCCCACCATGTACAGTGCTTTCGCCCGCCGTGAGGCAGCCGTAACCCTGCTCGAAGTACGCGCCGGCAGCCCACCCTCGGCCGTCGAAATGCTAACACGCTACCATC
>JBBRHB010000516.1:0-4194 GCA_038223355.1 Chloroflexales bacterium | reverse complement strand
GACCGCTACATCGTGGGCGGTACAAGCGTCGAGATCGATCTTATCGTAGCCTGCGCCGGAGCGTCCGATGACGACTAGATGCTCGGCACCGTACGCAAAGGTGTGGGACTTGACCCAAGGGCGTAGAACGATCAGCCCATCGGCGTTGGCAATCTGTTCGGGCGTTACTTCGAGTGAGTACAGGCGGTCGAAGTAGGTGGGATCATCCGGGTCGGGCATATGCGCACGAATAAAGTGGTAGTCAATATACGGAATACTCTGGAGCACGTCCTGCCCAACGTCGCCGTAGGCCACCTGCCCATAAGAGTCACAAAAGTCACCGGTCAGGGCAACACGAAATGCGCGCATATGGGTTTAGCCTTTCGATGCGTCGAAGTGGTGCTGCTCGTCGGACACTTCGATGTGAACATCGGGACGGCGTAGGACGTCGTCCCGGAGGGCGGTACCTAGACCGGGCTTGCCTTCCAGCCAAAGCATGCCATCGGCGATTGGGATGCGTTCGGTCATGACATCGGTGTACCAGCCATCATAATAGCCCCGCACGGTTTCCATAATCATGGCGTTGGGGATATGCAGCATGAGGTGGGCAGCCGCCCAAAGTGCGACCGGTCCGATCGTATCATGGGTGGTTACCGGCAAATAGTAGGTATCTGCTAAGCTACAAATTTTGCGGGTCTCGGTGAGACCGCCAGTCCAGGCCAGATCGGGCATGATAATGTCGGCGGCGTTTTGCTCGATCACGGGCCGAAAGCCGAAGCGGGTAAAAAGCCGCTCGCTAACACAGAGAGGGATTGTGGTGTCGGCCTTTAGGCGTGCATAGGCTTCCACATTATCTGGCGGGATGATTTCTTCTAGCCAGGTGATGGAATAGGGTTCGAGTGCATGGGCGATTTTGGTCGCCTCGGGTAGATTCCAACGGGCATGGCCCTCAATCATGATAGCCATCTTATCACCGACAGCACGCCGGATATCCTCGACATAGGAGATCCCGCGCTTGAGATCCTCTTGGCGAAGATAGTGGCCGACGGGACCGACGGCTGCTTTGCCCGCACGGCTGCCGACCGGACCACCGAGCGAGACGCCGAACTGGTCGAAAGGCCAGATTTTCATCGCGGAGATACCGCTGGCAAGGAGTTCCGCAGCGAGTTCGCCCGTATGGCCCTCAAACCAGCGGTGAAAGTCTTGATGTTTGCCATAGCTGACACAGGTGTTATAGATTGGAATCCGCTCACGACTCCGCCCACCTAGCAGGTTATAAATTGGCTGGCCGGTATATTGGCCGAAGATATCCCATAGTGCAATGTCAACAGCGCTTATCGCCCGTGTCTCGGTGCCGCCGTAGCCGAAAAAGTTGACGGTCGAGAAGAGATTGTTCCAATGGTTCTCAATGTCAAGCGGATTGCGACCGAGCAACAGCGTTGCAAAAACATCGTGAAGCATTGCGCTGACGGCACGTGGTGCATAAAAGGTTTCACCAAGGCCGATCAGCCCATTATCTGTGTGAATTCGCAACCAGAGCGTATTCGGCTGTTCGTCAAACCAGATCGTTTCCAATCGCGTGATCTTCATACTACCTCCTGCAATTCAATCGGCACGAGGAGTTGACCATCGATCATCAGGCGGAAAGCGTGCTGTCGTGTGCGTGAGGGCCGGATGGTAGTCGGGTCAGCGTACTCTTGCCAGATCCATTCGCGAAATTTGGGACAGCCCATCGCTGAGGTGTTGACAACAAGATGCTCGCCGTTGAGCAAGGCTTCCTCGTAGACTACCATGCCGGTGTCGAAGCGTACGAGCGGGAAGTTCGGCAGCGCCAGCGCCGTGGCGTGCGGCGTGCTGTGTGTGATGCGAATATCCAAGACGCTTAGCTCCTTTTGGGTTCGTCTTCTCGGTCGTTCTGAGTAAAACTAGTCAACCAGCTGCTATCCCATAGACTAGGAAAGGCATGTGCGACGTAGGGATGGTCGTTGATCGCCTGCTCGTCAAGTTCGAGACCAAGGCCGGGTGTGTCGTCCAGAAAATACTCGCCGTTGCGGATCGGGTTCCAGCCGCGCACCAAGCTGCTGCGCCAGGGCACATCGAAGTCGCCAAAGGCTTCCTGCACCATAAAGTTGGGCGTGCTAACATCAACGTGCAGCGCGGCCGCCAGAGCGACTGGGCCGACCGAGCAATGCGGCGCAATACGTAGATCTTGGGCCGCGGCCATGGCGGCGATCTTTTTGCTGGCGAGGATGCCGCCGCAATGGGCAATGTCCATCTGGACGATATCTACTGCCCGTAAGCGGATCAACCGGTAGAAATCCGCACACGTATAAAGACGCTCGCCGCCTGCGAGAGGTACATGGATCTGCTGCTTAAGCTCGGCCAGCAATTCCAGGCTTTCTGGAACTACCGGTTCTTCACACCAGGTAGGAGTATAGGACTCGAACTGCCGGATTATGGCTAGCGCACTTGTGATATCTAGGCGACCATGAAACTCGATCATCAGGGACATCGCTGGCCCGGTTGCCTCACGCACTGCTGCAACAATAGCGACCGCTTGCTCGGCCTCGTCAGCATGCAGCTCTTTCCAGGCGGTGCCGAATGGATCGAACTTCAGGGCGCGATAGCCACGTCCCACGACCTCGCGGGCCCGTTCGGCATATTCCTGTGGCGTATGTGCACCCCCATACCAACCGTTGGCATAGGCGGGCAGCCGGCGGTGGTAGCGGCCGCCGAGCAGACGATAGACGGGTTGGCTACAGGCCTTACCAACGATATCCCAGAGTGCTAACTCCACGCCACTGATTGCGGTCATGATGGTTGCGCCACCTTGATACTGATCGCGTATCATATTACCGATAATCAGTTCGATATCAAATGGATCACGACCTACAACACGTCCGGCCACCCATTCATGTGCAAGAGTTTCAACGGTTTTTTCTTGCCATTCAAGCGACGCCTCGCCAATGCCGGTTAGACCGGTGTCGGTCGTTAGTCGGATAAAGAGATAATTACGCAGACCGGCATTAGCCATGAGCGTTTCGAAGTGCGTTACCTTCATGCGGCCCCGACCATCGCTTCCGAGTCGTGCAGATGCTGCATGATGGTCGCGTAGGCTGCAGGCGCATCAAATCGTTGGATATGCTCGATCAAAGCTGCATGGGCAGCGAGGCCGGTAGCAACGGCACCCGGCGTCAGGTAGCCCTCAGCGATGACATCGCGGAGCTGATCGATGAGCGGCTCCAACAACACGCTTTGGAATGGATTATGGGTTGCCTTAGCCAACGTTAGATGAAATTCAAGGTCGGCCTGTGACCAACGCTCGATCGAACCACTATGCTCACGCATCCTCGTGACACAGTTGGCCAATGCTGCGATGTCGGATGAATCAGCGCGTTCAGCAGCAAGTTGTGCATTAGCTCCCTCAAGGATTCGCCGTGTTTCGTAGAGTGACGCACGCGAGGTTACTGCCCCTGTCAGCCTTAAGTAACGACTAAGTGCGTTGCTTGTCGCCTCGGAAGTTGGCTGTGCGACGAACGCCCCGCTGCCATTGGTAATCATAATGAGTCCGCGTTCTTCAATACCTTCGCCAATCACGCAGTATTGAGAGGAGCGTCGGTCGGGTGAATCCGCCCCAGGTTCGCCACTTGACGAAACATCTGCGCCATTATATCCTCGTCCGGCTGCTGCGGAAGCAGTTTTAGTGTTTCGAGCACATACGCATAGCCCCGACACCATGCTTTGAGATCGAGAACACTCCACTGGCGTTCCCGCTGGCGCACATCGCGTAGCAGAACATCCACCACATTCACCATTAACAGCGCCAGGTTCGCCGCATTGGTCACAGCCGTGGAGGTAACATTCATAAAGTCTTCCAGCCCCCAGTATTGTTTGGCGTCGCGGAAGGTAAACTCGATTTGGAATCGCAAACTGTAATACTCCACCAGCTTGTCGTACGCCAGCGTGTGGTCACTGCTGAACAGGATGACATGCCCACGCTTCTGCGTCGTCCGATTGCGCTTCTCCATGATCACCACATTCAGCGGCTGAGGAAAGTCCTTGTGCAGGAAGCTGGCCTGAAAGATCCGCGTCTCGAGCGGCCCCTCCACGGTCGTTTCCTTGAGATACCGGTCTGGGAGCGCAGCGTAGTTGAGTTTGGTGCCATATATGCGGTGCGGTCCGCGCCCCTGGTACGGTCCCTCGTAGGGTTCGTAC
>JBBRHB010000515.1:0-4194 GCA_038223355.1 Chloroflexales bacterium | reverse complement strand
GGTGCAGGCCGGCAGACCAAACTGCGCACGATAGACTGCCAGATCGGACTCAGCCTTGGGATCGTCGTAGGCATCGACAATTCCGACCGTTTGGCCGCTGCCGGCCGTGCTACTCGGCAGAGCATAGGCGGATTGAAGGTCACTCGGACCATAGCCACTAGGCGTCACATTTGGACCGGCGATGAGCGGTGCAATATCCGTACGCACAAGGGCGTGACAGCGAGCTTGTCCGATAGCGACATCACTGCACACGCGGGCAAACGTCGCACGGCTCGGAGCCGCTGCTTCCACGCTTGCTAACCCACTTAATGGCAACGCCAACAAGGCCAGGGTACCCAACAGTTGACCAACACGCTTCATAAATGACTTGTCTCCCTATATCGATGGCCGACAGTTTCCATGAGACTCGCCCCGTGAAAAAATGTTGTTTGCACCTCCAGTTTGCCTGCACACCGCGTCTGCTCAAGGCACGCAGCATCCAGAACCTCTTGCACGGACGTAAGAGGCCGAGGCGGGACAATGCCACGAAATAACTCGTCATCGATGACGTATATTGGTAACCTTTGAGCAGAAGTACTATAACATGGTGCTATGCGGTTGGTCAATTGCCCAATTGGCGCAATCTGCTACAATCAAGCTCATGCTCAAGTTCTCAAGACGTCGTTTGCTACCCGCGCTGCTGCTTCTCGTGCTGACTGCCTGTGACCAATCAACGCTCGGGCAGACCGGCGTCGCGCTCGGCGGCGTCTCCGCGTTAGCATCGTCGTTGCCCGACCCGTGTACCTTGCTGACCCCTGCAGAAGTGCTGCGTGCGCTCGGGCAGCCGATTACCGATCCCACCATTGAGCAGGAATTAGGCGATGCGGAATGTACCTATGAAACGCCTGCCGCACCGGGTGAACCGGCCGTGGTCGTTGAATTGACCAAGGTCAACGAGCAGAATGCGACCTTTAGCCAACGTGTGCAATTTTTTCGAACGGAAGGCGCGCAGCCCATCTCAGGTATCGGGCCAGAAGCCTACGCCCTTGGTGGCCGGATCCTGACCTACAAGCCCGGCATCATCCTCTTCGTCAGCGTGTCCGACGGACGCAGTGATGACCGCCAGTTGTTACAGGCGGCTCGCAGCCTAACGGGCACGGTCCTCAACCGCCTACCTTAAGCGACGGAGTATCCATGGCAGCCGAAACACCGGCATCAAGCCCGCCTGCGGAGCGCCCCGGCTGGCGCGCCGGTCTGAATCGCAATGTCATCGTGCTTGGGCTGGTCAGCTTGTGCACCGACATCAGCAGCGAAATGCTGGTCCCAATCCGTTTTTTGTTTCTGGTCAATTGGATGGGCACACCACTGGTGCTCGCTTCGCTCATCGAAGGGTTGACCGAAGCAGCCTCTAGCCTCTTGAAAGTAGGAGTCGGCAAGCGCACTGATCGCGTGCAGCGACGGACACCAATGATCCTGCTCGGCTATACCTTGAGCAACTTGGCCAAGCCGTTGATTGGCTGGGTTCCATCGTGGCAGCCGGCTCTCGGTCTTCTGTTGACGGACCGGGTGGGTAAGGCCATACGGGGTGCGCCGCGCGATACCGTCATTGCCGACAGCGTTGCGGCCCGCTACCGCGGCAAAGCCTTTGGCTTCCACCGCAGCATGGACACTGCCGGTGCTGCCCTGGGCCCACTTCTGACGGCTCTCATTCTGAGCCGCACCAGTGGCAGCCTACCAACTGTCTTCAAATGGACGCTTGTACCGGGCTTGCTCGGCATCCTGATCATCCCCTTGTTTCTACGTGAGAAGCCGCGCGAAAGTAGTAATGTCTCCCAAGGTGTAGCGCAGCTAAACGCGGCGCCGCTGGGTCGTCGCTTCTGGACATTTACGCTGATCTGGGCGCTCTTCTCGCTCGGCAACTCGTCCGACTCGTTCATCTTCTTGCGCAGCATTGATATTGATGCTCAACTGGTGCGCCTACCGCTCTATTATGCTGCGATGAACGTGACCTATGCGCTTTTAGCAACCCCTTTAGGTGCCTTAAGCGACCGGATTGGTCGCTTGCCGATCTTGATCCTGAGCCTGGGCGTCTTCGCGCTCGCCTATGCCGGCTGGAATACGGTGACGCAAAGCTGGCAGATCCTTGGCCTCTTTTTGCTCTATGGGCTGTATTATGCTGCGACCGAAGGCATAGCACGGGCTTTTGTCGCCGATCTGATCCCGCAAGGCCGACGGGGTGTCGCCTTAGGTTGGTTTACCGCTATGACCGGTATTGCCGTTTTGCCGGCCAATCTGGCCGCTGCCTTCCTCTGGAATCACTTTGGCCATCGCGCGCCGTTCCGCTATGGCGCCCTGCTCGCAGCCATCGCAGCGATTGCACTCCTGATCTCATGGCAGTCCCTTGAGCGGAAACCGGCCATCCAAGCGCACTAGTTACTGGCTTCCAGTTGTTGGATCTCGACCGGTACCTGTGCTTAGCGCGATTCGGCTTACAATACAGGTTGGTCTTAATGACGAAAGGTGTAGATATGCCGGTTTCTGCGGTGCCTGGGATGGGTGCGCGGCAATATGATGGTGGCGTTAGCTTTCGGGTGTGGGCACCCAATGCTCAGGCTGTTGCAGTTGTAGGAGATTTCAATACATGGGCGGCGACTGCCAATCCCTTGACCAGCGAGGATAATGGCTATTGGTCGGGGGATATACATGCTGCACGGATCGGTCAAGAATACAAATATGTGATCCAGAACGGCGACGCAACATTCTGGAAGAATGATCCCTACGCCTTCGAGCTGACGCAATCAAATGGAAATGCTATCATCACTGATCCTCACTTCGACTGGGGCGCCGAGGTTTTTCAGATGCCGTCCTGGAACGATATGGTGATTTACGAAATCCATATCGGTACGTTTAATCCAGAGCCGAGTACCGGTCGAGGAACCTTCGCAAGTGCTATCGAGAAGTTGCCATACTTGCAGGATCTGGGCATTAACGTGATCGAGGTCATGGCCTCGGGCGAATTTCCCACCGATAGCTCGTGGGGCTATAACCCGTCGTATATCTTCGCTATCGAGAGTTCGTACGGTGGCTATCAGGGTTTGAATAGCTTCGTTAAGGCGGCCCATGCGCATGGGATTGCGGTCGTGTATGACGTGGTCTACAACCACCTGGGGCCGGGCGATCTCGACTTATGGCAGTTCGACGGATGGCAGATCGACGGCAAGGGCGGGATTTATTTTTATAATGACGGGCGTGCAGAGACACCCTGGGGTGATACGCGACCGGACTATGGTCGTAGCGAAGTCCGTCAGTACATTTTGGACAATGCGCTAATGTGGCTCGAGCAACGCCACCTGGATGGGCTACGCTGGGACGCGACCAACTATATTCGCAACGTCCATGGGAATGATACCGACCACGCGGCCGATCTGCCCGAGGGTTGGGCCTTGATGCAACAGATCAATGATGCGCTCACGGCGAGCCAGCCCTGGAAGATCACCATTGCCGAAGATATGCAGGGCAACTCTGGGCTCACCCAAGCCACCGGTGCAGGCGGGGCCGGCTTCGATGCCCAATGGGATCCCAATTTCCTGGGAGCCGTCCGTGGCGCCCTCGTTGATCAAACCGATGCCACGCGTGATGTCCAAGGAGTTGCCGATGCGCTCACCCATCACTTCGCTGGGAGTGCGTGGACGCGCGTGATTTATACTGAGTCGCATGATGCCGATGCCAATGGCCATGCCCGCCTCCCCGAGGAAATCTGGCCCGGTAACGCCAATAGTTTGCCGGCGCGGAAGCGCTCAACACTGGGTGCTGTCCTGACCTTGACGGCACCTGGGATCCCCATGCTCTTTCAAGGCCAAGAGTTTCTGGAGGACCGCTACTTTAGCGATACGATCCCAGTAGATTGGAGCAAAGCCGAAAGCTATCATGGTATTCGCCAGCTGTACGGCGACCTCATTCGCTTGCGTCGCAATCAAGGAGGTACGACCGGTGGCTTATGCGGCGAGCAGATTACCGTGCATCATGTGGACCTTGAGGCCAAGGTGATCGCTTATCACCGCGGGAGTAGGAGTGGGCCGGGCGATGACGTTGTGATCGTTGTTAACTTCAGCGCACAAAGCCACGATAGCTATACCATTGGCTTCCCCAGTGCCGGCATGTGGAAGGTGCGCTTCAACAGCGACTGGAACGGCTACAGCCCCGACTTTGGTGGTG
>JBBRHB010000514.1:0-4204 GCA_038223355.1 Chloroflexales bacterium | reverse complement strand
GACCCACGGCAAAGATCCGTCCGCCGCCATTCAATTTCCTGACTGGGAAGTCGCCCTGGCCTTCGAGCAACTTGGTGCCAGTAATGCAGTCTTTCAGCTTGGACAGCGACGTGTACTGTTGTTTGCAACACCGCCCCACGCCGAGCACATTGATCTCGGTCCCCATGGCCATGAGGGTAGCGAGCGGCTCAACCCGATCATCCGCTCGTGGCAGCCCGACTTTGTGTGCTGTGGTGGCCCGGCCGGTGGACGCGGCGTTGAGATGATCGAGGGTGCTACCGTCGTGAATCCCGGCGCGGCCGAGGCTGGCGCATGGGCGATAATTAACGTCGAGCGGCGCACCGTTCGCCTCCTTTCATTGCCGGAGCAAATTCTACCGGAAGTCAGCCGGTTTCAGTCGATCCTGGTTGCTTTAGACGACTCACCGCAATCATGGCGCGCACTGGAGCTTGCCGCCGGTCTGGCCCAACGCATGCAAGCGCGGCTTACTCTGGTAACTGCCTTTGAGGCAAGCGACCGAGTGCTCGCCGAGCCCTACCATCGGGCAGAGGCGGAACCACGGATGGCGGCCGCCGAAGAGCTGCTCGCGCGGGCACAAACGTATCTGCCGGAGCTGGAGATCGAGGCTGATGTGCTGGAAGGACCGCCGGCTGACGCTATTCTGCGAGCGGCGGCAGCGCAC
Organism: Chloroflexales bacterium; assembly: GCA_038223355.1. Classification (GTDB taxonomy): domain Bacteria; phylum Chloroflexota; class Chloroflexia; order Chloroflexales; family Kallotenuaceae; genus JACDGP01. The sequence continues at coordinate 3,522 of JBBRHB010000514.1, read as the reverse complement.
GAGATCGATCTGATTGTGATGGGCGCACGCGGTCTCGGCCCCGTGCGGGGTGCACTTGGCAGCGTGAGCCAGCGAGTCATCCACCAAGCGGTTTGTCCGGTGTTGCTTGCTCGTGAGGCACCGAAGAGCCCGGGGCTCAGCGAGATCAGCCACGTCGAGCCGGCCACCGCCGCATAACCAATGCTCGACAGGGGGCTGCACGTCAGCTAGGCGGCGTGCGGCCACGTATTTTCTGGAGAAATCACATGTACGATCTCATTATTGTTGGGGGCGGGCCGGCGGCTTTGGGAGCACTCTCCTATGCCCAGGCAAAGCTGCTGGATGTGGTCATGATCTATGAGGATCTGGGGGGCAAAACAGGCTGGCAGCATGCCGACGCGGAGACGATGGCGGCATATACAAGCGCCATGAATGCACCCGCCGGTAGTGTGCAGTCTACCGACCGGGGCAGCATCCGCCTCCCGGGCGAGTCACACCTCTCCGGCGCAGCATTCGTCCGGCTGCTCGAACAGGAGGTGTCGGCAACGGATCACCATCTGCTACGGGATGAGGTCCTCAAGATTACGAAACGGCAGGTGATCTTTCAGGTCGAGACCACTAGCCACGGTCAACTGCAGAGCGCGAGCGTGATCATTGCAACAGGAGCAGCGCCACTCCACCTTACAGCGCCGGGTCTGGACGCCTGGGCAAGTCTCCGGCTCCGCTACTCATTGACGACCTATGCTCCACTTCTACCGGGGAAACGGGTGGCCGTTATCGCCGGCAACTCGCGTGCGCTGCTTGACGCTGCGGAATGCGCCCGGCGGGCGCAACACGTGACCGTGCTTGTCGGCAACTCTACCATTCTGGAGAACGAACTGGGCCGCGCCCTGAGCCAGCGACCGAACGTCGACCTGCTTGTCGGCCATGAGACCACGGCCGTTGAGAAAGATGCTCAAGGCGAGCGCTTGCGGGCGACCGGCGCGGACGGCGAGCGAGAGATCATGGCCGACGCGATTTTTGTGGAGTTGGGTCTGGTGCCGAACAGTGCGATGGTGAAGGCCTTGGTCGCGACCGATGACGACGGCTTTATTCGCATTAGCGATGCCTATGCTACCAATATCAAGGGCATGTTTGCGGCAGGCGACGTCACAACGCTCTTTCCCGAGCAGATTTTGGGCTGTATTGGAGCCGGTGCAATGGCGGCGCAGAGCGCGTACGACTACCTCCTGACGCTGTGGCTGGCAACAGCAGTCCCCGATCAGCTGAAGACCGCCGCAAACATGGCACCGGCCCCTACTCCCAAAAATGACGATACCGGCTCCACAGGCTGGAGTAGCAACACAACGCAGAGCAGCGCGGATAACCGTGTCGCCCTCAGGCCGGGAAGCGGCGATAAAACCAGACCTTCACCAACTGGGTCAGAATGACATAGCCCACCAGCATGATCGCGAGTAGTGGCCAGTAGAGCGGCGGCAGCGGAACAAAGCCGAGCGTACCCGCTAAGGGAGAAACGGTCAGCCAGGCACCCACCGTGACGATGATGATCGAGGTCAGGATCAGTGGCCAACTGGCGCGGCTCTTGATGAACGGGAGCTTGGTGGTGCGGATCACGTGAATGATTAAGGTCTGGGTGAACAACGACTCGACAAACCAGCCGGTATGAAACAGCGCCGGATTGTGCCATGCGTTGAACACGTAGAGCATGATCCAGAATGTCAGATAATCAAAAATGGAACTAATCGGGCCGATACACAAGATGAAGCGTTGGATCTCGCCAATCGTCCACTTGCGTGGCTTCGTCAGCCACTCGGGATCAACATTGTCGGTGGGGATCGCCGTCTGCGAGAAGTCATAGAGCAGGTTGTTGGTCAAGACCTGAATGGGCAGCATCGGTAAGAACGGCAGCAACGCGCTGGCGCCCACAACGCTAAACATATTGCCGAAGTTCGAACTGGCCGCCATATTGATGTACTTGATGATATTACCGAAGACCCGCCGCCCTTCCATGACACCTTGCTCAAGCACCAGCAGGCTGCTTTCGAGCAGGATGATGTCGGACGACTCCTTCGCAATGTCTACCGCCGAGTTCACCGATATGCCGACGTCAGCCGCCTTCAGGGCGGGCGCGTCGTTAATGCCGTCGCCCATGAAGCCCGTCACATGCCCTGCGCTCTGCAAGGCGCGGATGATGCGCTCCTTATGAGCCGGGACCAAGCGGGCAAAGACACTCGTCGTGCGGGCGGCTGCGGCCAGATCCGCCTCATTCATCGCCTCGATCTGCGCGCCGAGCAGGATTTGCTCGGCTGGAAAACCGACTTGCTGGCAGACATAGGCCGTAATAATTTCATTGTCGCCGGTCAGGATCTTGACGTCCACATTGAGATGCCGGAGCCGCTGTAAGGCGTCGGCGGCGGTCGTCTTCGGAGGATCGAGGAAGGAGAGGAAGCCCAGCAGAATCAGATCAGACTCATCCTTGACGGAGTGCACGGGCTCATCCGGTGCGTCCGGCATGAGCTTATAGGCTAGGGCAATCACGCGGAAACCTTGACCATTCAATTCGGCAACGAGCTGGCGACTTTGGCTCTCGTATTCGGGCAGCCGGCTGACGACCTTGCCATTCACTTCCACCTGGCTACACTGGCTCAGCACTTCTTCGAAGGCACCTTTACAGATCAAGGTGTTCAAACCGGTCTGATCTTCGACCACGACCGACATCCGCCGGCGCACGAAGTCAAATGGGATTTCGTCGATCTTGCGGTAGGCTGCGTTGACTTTTAAGCGTTCGGCGAGCTCCTCGTGATCGAGGATCGCCTCGTCGAGCAAGTTCTTCAACCCGGTATGGTGATAGCTGTTCAGGTAGCCATACTGCAGGACCTTGGCACTGGGGTCGCCGTGCACGTCCAGATGCTTTTCGAGCACAATCTTGCCCTGGGTGAGTGTGCCGGTTTTATCGGTGCACAAGACGTCCATGGCACCGAAGTTCTGAATGGCGTTCAAGCGTTTGACGATCACCTTCTTGCGCGACATCGCCAACGCACCCTTGGCGAGGTTGACGGTCACGATCATAGGCAGCATTTCGGGGGTCAGCCCGACGGCCACCGCCAGGGCAAACAGGAAGGCTTCCAGCCAGTTGTGCTTGCTCAAGCCATTGATCAGGAAAACCGCCGGCACCATGACGCACATGAAGCGAATCATCAGCCAGGTGAAGGTGTTAACGCCCTTGTCGAAGCTGGTCAACTGCCGTTGCCCGACGATACTCGCAGCCAGCGAGCCAAAGTAGGTACGCTCGCCGGTATGAATGACCACAGCGGTCGCGGAGCCGCTCTCCACGTTCGAGCCTAAGAAGCAGATATTGGGCAATTCGAGCGGATTCTGCGCGTCTGCTGGCGCCGGGGTGGCGTGTTTCTCGATGGGCAGGGCTTCGCCGGTGAGGGCGGACTGATTAAGGAACAGGTCTTTCGCCGATAGCACCCGTACGTCGGCCGGTACCATATCACCGGCGGCCAGACGAATCACGTCGCCGGGCACGACCAACTTGAG
>JBBRHB010000513.1:0-4237 GCA_038223355.1 Chloroflexales bacterium | reverse complement strand
ACCGAGCCCCGATCAGTGAATTTCACGGCGTTGCTGATCAAATTGAGCACAACCTGCCGCAGCCGTGTCCTATCCCCCCAGACCCATGGTCCGGCTGAGGGTACACTGCTGTGCCAGGACAAGCCTTTCGCCTGCGCCATCTGGGCACCGGTGACTGCCACGACCCCAAGGACCTCTGCGAGGTCCAACGGCTCGCGATTGAGGCGCAATTGTCCGGCTTCACTACTTGCTAAGTCGAGCACATCGCCAATAAGGCGGCCAAGATGCTGCGCGTTCCCATAGATGCGCTCCAGATCCTGCACAACCGGCTGTGGGAGTGCTTCGGAACCGGTATGCTCGCGCAAAAGCATCTCGCTCAGACCGACGACGAGGTTTAACGGTGTCCGCAGTTCGTGGCTCACCGTTGCCAGGAAGCGGCTCTTCAGCCGGGATGCCTCTTCGGCAAGCTGACGACCGATCTCGGCAGCAGCGTGGAGCTGGCTGTTGCGCAATGCCGCCGCCAGATGCCGTACAATAAAGCCGCATGGTTCAAGATAAGCAGCGTCAAGTGCGACAAAACCAGATGGTCCAGCTTCAACAATGAGCGGCAACAGCGCTAAACTAACTGGCTCCGCACTACTGTACAGGCCAGGCGGCGGAAATTGTCGACTAAGGATGCGGCGCTCGACCAGTGGTTCTCCCGTCATATGGATATACAGATCGCTCCATGCCACTGCATCGTTGCCTTCCGCCGCAAACAGCCCAATTTGCGCGTGTCGGATGCCGATCTGTGGCAGCTGCTCTGCCAGAATCTGCAGGATCTGGTGTGGCTCTAGTGCCGTCAAGAGTCTCGCTGTGAGCGTGCCTAGCCTGTCGGTAAGCTCAGCCTGTCGTATTCGAAAGCGCGTATGGTGGCGGCGGAGACGTTCGCTGATGCGCACGCGCGCCTGATCGATTAAGCACTCGGCCAGCGCGCGTTTGGCGTTCGGTGCCTCAACCAATAAGGCGGCAGCCTGCTCCCGCAGTACTGAAATAGCAGCTTGCCACGCATAAACATCCTCGTTCACTGCATCTCCCGACTGCAGGATCTGTTCGAGCGCGGCGGCAAAGGGCTGTGGATCGTCGCGGTCGAGGCTGGCCAGGAATGCTGCGACGAGCGACTGGCAATTATCGCTGATCATGGCAGCACTGTCTTGGTACAGTTCGCCAGATGCCGCATCGAACATGGCCTGCACCAGCGACTCCCGATTAAAGCCAGCAGCCACGCCGCGAGCAGGAATCACGTCATCTCGTGAAGCTATAAGCGGCGTACTGTAGGGCTGACAGCCGCACGACTCGCGTATGATGAGCCGGGTCGGGACTCGTACCGTCGTGACTGCAGTACGGCGGCCCGTAATATAGTCCATCAGCAGTTCCACGGCGCGGTAGCCCAACTCAAACGTTGGGTGCCGGATGGTCGTGAGTGGTGGGGCTTGGGCTTTGGCGTAGAACACGTCATCGAAGCCAATCACTGCGACATCCTCTGGCACACGTTTGCCGGCGTCCGCAAGCGCTTGCAATGCGCCAATAGCCGACTCATCGTTACTCGTGAGGACCGCCGTGAAGTCGACTTCCGCCTCAATCATACGGCGCATCGCATGGTAGGAGTCGTTGGCGACATGGTTACCATAGGCTACGAGTACATTATCGAGTGGTAAGCTATGACCAGTCGCCGCCCAGCGGTAGGCCGCCAGTCGCTCAGCATCATCGCTCCCTCGCTGCGGATCCCCCGCGATAAAAGCGATCCGGCGATGACCGTGGGCAATCAGATGGTCAAATGCCGCTGCAATCCCGGCCCTATTCGCGGGCCCAACCGACGGATAGCACTCCTGGGGAGCAGTAAAGACAAGTGGATGCCCCTGAGTCTCCCATGTCTTGACCAGCAGCAACTGGGCTTCTGTTAGTGGTGGTACCACTATCAATCCCGACGTGTTCAATGGTCCGACTGGGACAAAATCGCCATCAGGCAGGCTGACCGGCCACGCTGGTCGCCGTTCGAATGGGATCACCCCTGCTCCAATGCCGCACGCCAGTAACAAGTTAGCGTTACAGGCGCGCGCACCGGCGCGAATACCACGGAACAACATCTGCTCGTAACGAACAATCGTTGCCCCTTCGTAGATCTGGCGGTTAGACAAAACCCCGACCGTGTAGCGCACGGAGGGGTTGTGGTCATGCATTACGTGAGTCCTATCCCAAGCAGGATACCACTGGCGAAGCGAATGAGAGCCGGTTCAGGCGTCAATGAGGTCGCGCCTATCAGCGTGTCCTTGTGCTCGCGGCGAATGGCTCTTCTACAACTATACACTGACCCTTACCGGGTGTACAGTCACCTGGACAATATCCGGTTTGCGCATTTCAACGACCTGCCGACTGATCTTAGTATCGTGCAGGTGCAACTGGCCACAGAATGCGCACACTGTTACCGCTCGATAACAGTCTTCATTACCTAGCTATTTATTTGACAGGACGGTAGGTATAATCAATACTACTTCGGCTCGCTTCTCGCTCAAAAAAGGAAGTGCCATGCGCAATCGGTTTCGAGGCCCTGGAATTGCAGTCCGTTTTGTTGGCGTACTTTTCACGATGTTCGCGTTGTTGGTCAGCCTACTGCCAACTGGCTCGACCTTTGCCGACACAGCTCCTACAGTGACGGTAACCCACTCTCTCAAGAACGATGTCTCTCCTCCCCTGCGCCGCATCAAGCCCCCTTTACCGAGCACCCCGTCGACTCGCCCCTTTAAGCCCATCCCTCGGCCCCGCTCGAATGGTGGCAAGCCCGGCAACGTGCAAGGCCAGCCGGGCATCGCCAGCGCCCCTGTCACGACACTCAATATCGATGGCGTGGGTCAGGGCTTCAGTGGGCCCGCCGGCACGTTCACCGTCCAATCGGCACCCCCTGATACAAATGGTGCAACCGGCCCAAATCATTATGTTCAATCAGTCAACACCGACTTTGCGATTTTTAATAAAAGCGGGACCGTGACCTATGGGCCGGTGCCGATCAATACGCTCTGGAGCGGCTTCGGCGGACTTTGCCAGACCGATAACGATGGCGATCCCACTGTCGTTTATGACCGCATCTCTGATCGCTGGGTGATCAGCCAGTTTGCTGTCACTGGAGCAAACGGTTCATCAACCCCCTATCTCATGTGTGTCGCAGTTTCGACCAGTGCGGACCCCACCGGTTCCTATTACCGCTATTCGTTCGCCGACACTCTGTTCCCGGATTATCCCAAATTCGGTGTTTGGCCCGACGGCTACTACTATTCAACCAACGAGTTTACTGGCGGATCGACCTTCGCCGGTGGCCAAGTTGCCTCGCTCGACCGCAGCAAAATGCTGACGGGTCAACCGGCTACACGCCAATCGTTCAATCTAGGAACGAGCTATGGCGGCGTTTTGCCTTCCAATCAAGACAGCCAAGCGCAGCCTCCCGCCGGTTCGCCCAACTATATTCTCGGCCTCGGCGCGACCGCCAACACCCTAGCCTTCTGGAAGTTCCACGTCGATTGGGCGACTCCCTCCAATTCAAACCTGGCCGGTCCAACAACGCTTAGCACCGCTGCCTTCTCCGAAGCCTGCGCTGGTGGCACCTGTATTCCGCAGAAGGGGACGACACAGCAGCTCGATTCGCTGGCTGATCGCCTCATGTTCCGGCTCGCCTACCGCAACTTCGGCGACCACGAAGCGCTCGTTACTAACCATAGCGTCACGGCCGGCAGTTCGGTCGGCGTTCGGTGGTACGAAATCCGGCTCGACGCCAGCCACAATCCGTCTATCTTTCAGCAGGGTACGTACGCCCCGGACAGTAACTATCGCTGGATGGGCAGCATCGCCACCGACAAGTCGGGCAATATGGCCCTGGGCTTCAGCGTGTCCAGTAGCAGCATCAACCCCGAGATCCACTATACCGGCCGTCTTGCGGGCGATGCGTTAGGTCAGATGACGCAAGGTGAAGGCACGATCATCAATGGCGGCGGTTCGCAGACGACGAACCTGAGTCGTTGGGGCGACTATAGCACGATGACCGTCGATCCCGCCGACGATTGCACCTTCTGGTATACCAACGAGTATATCCCGTCGAACGGCACCTTTAATTGGAAGACCAGGATTGGATCGTTCAAGTTCCCGAGTTGTGGTGGCGTTGTGACCAACGATTTCTCAATCAGTGCCAACCCGGCGAGCCTGAGCGTCACCCAGGGAGCGAGCACCTCAA
>JBBRHB010000512.1:0-4245 GCA_038223355.1 Chloroflexales bacterium | reverse complement strand
CTGCTCACTGCGTATGCCGACACCGACGCCGCCATCCAGGCGATCAATTCAGTGCAGATCGATTATTACTTGCTGAAGCCGTGGGACCCACCCGAGCAAAATCTCTACCCGGTCCTCAACGACCTACTTGATGAATGGCAGGCGACCTATCGGCCTCGTTTCGAGGGTGTGCGCGTGATCGGGCCACGCTGGTCTCCCAAAACCTATGTTGTTAAAGACTTCTTGTCGGGTAATCAGGTGCCCTACACCTGGCTCGATATCGAGAGCAGCCAAGAAGCACGCCAACTCGTCGCCCATGCCAAGGCCGACCCTACAGAGTTGCCGCTTGTGTTGTTTCCCGACGGGTCACAGCTGGTCGAGCCATCTGGTCTCCAAATCGCTGAAAAGCTCGGCTTAACCACCCAGGCGGCCTCGCGCTTTTATGATCTGATCGTCGTGGGCGGTGGGCCTGCCGGTCTGGGTGCCGCAGTCTATGGCGCGTCTGAGGGCTTGAGCACGTTGTTGATCGAGAAAAGTGCACCGGGTGGTCAGGCCGGCTCCAGCTCACGGATCGAAAACTATCTCGGCTTTCCGCAGGGCATTACCGGGCGAGAATTGGCCCGGCGCGCGGTTGATCAGGCCCGCCGCTTCAAAGTCGAGATTTTGGCACCACAAGAGGTAACGAACGTACGCGTCGATGGGCCATACCGCTACGTCACATTGGCCGATGGCGCGGAAATTAGCTGCCATGCGCTCCTGCTAACGACCGGCGTCGAATGGCGTAAGCTCAATGTGCCCGGCCTAGACGAGTTGATCGGAGCCGGCATCTATTACGGAGCGGCCATGACCGAGGCCGTGTCGTGCGTTGACGATACCGTATATGTCGTCGGCGGTGCCAACTCCGCCGGTCAGGCGGCCATGTACCTGTCGCGCTACGCCAAGGAGGTCACGATGCTGGTGCGTGGCGACGGCCTGGCGGCCAGCATGTCGCAGTATCTGATCGACCAGATCGCCAACACGTCCAACATCCATGTGCAGGTGCATGCGAGTGTTGTGGGCGTCGCAGGTCAAGAGCACCTTGAAGGCCTGCAGATCCGGGATGTGGAGACTGGTCAAACCGAGACCGTCCCTGCCAATGCCCTCTTTATCATGATCGGTGCTGTACCGCATACCGAATGGTTGCCGGCAGAGGTGGCCCGTGATCGCAACGGCTTTGTGTGTACTGGCCCAGAGTTAATGGAGAACGGCAAGCGCCCGAAAGGCTGGCAACTTGACCGCGATCCCTATCTGCTCGAAACGAGCGTACCGGGTATTTTTGTCGCGGGCGATGTACGCGCTGCTTCGGTCAAGCGTGTTGCATCCGCAGTCGGCCAGGGGGCGATTGTCGTCTCGTTTGTACATCAATATCTTTCGACGTTGTAGAGGTCACTCATGCTTCACGACCCAAATGAACCACGCTTGTTTCCAACCCTGCCGTCCGCAATCATTGAGCAATTACGTCCTTACGGCAGTGAGTTACTGCTCCAGCCCGGCGACGTGCTTTTTGGGGAAGGTGACGCCGATTATGATTTTTGGGTCGTGCTGGAGGGTACGGTGCGGGTGACCAAGCACGTCGGCAAGGCCGACACGCTCCTGACGATCCACCAGCCGGGTGAGTTCACGGGCGAGATTTCGGTGTTGACCGACAGCCCTGCCATCGCGACCGGTCGCGCCGACGGACCGGTGAGGGGGCTCCGGATCAAGAAGGCGGCATTCAAGCAGTTGATCGGGGAAAACTCGCCCCTCGCGAAGGTCATTATTGCGGCGATGGTCGGGCGTACCCAGGAGGTCGAAGCCCAACTGCGGCAGCAAGAAAAACTGGCGGCTTTAGGCAAGCTCTCGGCAGGGCTTACACATGAGTTGAACAACCCGGCCGCCGCAGCCCGCAACGCTGCTCAAACCATGGGTCAAGCGCTTCACACGTTCCATGTTGGTAGTTTGGCGCATGACGAGCGTTTTTCGGCTGCTCAGCGCTCAGAGCTTGCGACTCTCTACACCAATCTCATTTCCTTGCCGCCGGCGGCCGGGAGCCTTGATCCGCTGGCCCAAAGTGACCGCGAAGACGAGCTAGCTACCTGGCTTGATGAGCACGGCGTCTCAGACGGTTGGGAACTGGCACCGCCCCTGGTCGAAGCAGGTGTTGCTCCGGATCGGCTGACACAACTGGCCACAGATTTTCAGGACGAAGCACTCGGCGCCGCGATACGGTGGCTCTATGAGATGCTGAACATACATGGGCTCGGTCATCAGATCGAGCAGGCGACTCGCCGCATCTCAGACTTGGTAGCGGCTATGAAGGCGTACACCTACATGGACCGTGCCGACCGGCAGGAAGTGGATGTGCATCAGGGCATCGAGGACACTCTCACGATTCTGCACTATAAGCTGAAGCACGGTATCACAATCACGCGTGAGTATGATTCTAAATTACCACGTATTTGTGCCTACGGCAGCGAACTGAATCAGGTCTGGACCAACCTCATCGACAACGCGATCGATGCTATGGATGGTAAGGGGCACCTCTGGCTTCGCACAGCTCTCGATGGTGACAAGGTCCATATTCAAGTCGCGGACGATGGAGCCGGCATTCCGCCGGCAGTCATCGAGCATATCTGGGAGCCGTTTTTTACAACCAAAGGTGTCGGCGAGGGCACGGGTCTCGGTCTCGATATCGTGTTGCGCATTGTGTGCCGACGCCACGGCGGCGACATTAAGGTCCATTCGCAGCTGGGCAATACAGTCTTTGACGTCTGGCTCCCGATCAACGCCCCCTCGTGAACAGGGCAACCACACTTACTTGTGTGATTGCTGTTGCGTGCTTTGCGCTGCTAGGATCGCATGGATCTGCCCGAGGTGGTCTTCGCCGTGCTGGGCATAGCTCTGCAGCAGACCTGCGAGGTTGACGACACCGGCCTCAGGATGAACGCCTTCACGTGTCCAATCTGCGCCTGTGAGGCTCTCCCACAGTACGACCCAGCGCTCGTGGAGCCCACGCAGAATGAGCTGCGACGCGTCTACCGGTAGCCCCTGCTCGTCTGCCATCGCGACCCAACTGTCTTGGTCATATGGCTTAAGCTGGGGCCGTTTCTCAGTCAGGATCAGCTTCACGCGAATGAAACAGTTCATGTGCGAGTCGGCAATGTGGTGGATATGCTGTGCTATCGTCCACGTGTCGCTCGCAACTTTGGTCGTTAGTTGCTCCGTTGTGAGCGACTGAACTAGGTCATCGATCTGCGACGGCAAGCGACGCAAATGAGCTATAAGCGCTTCGCGGTCTTGGCTACGCTCCATAATCTGTTCTCCTTATTTGGTCTCCGTCGTCCGCACCCAGATGCGCACTGGCCCCAACTTCTCAAAGCCCTGTGCTAGCATCGCCCTGAGGTCGTGGCCCGCCTCATAGCCAACTATCGGCAGCTCTGGAAACAGATCCATGACTGCTCCCACGCACCCGGCGCGCCAGCTTTCATCATCCTCTGCCCGGACAAACAAATTTGATAGGCCGACGACCTCGCCGGTACGATTGGCTATGGCACCGGCGATAATAGTGCCGGCATGCCGGGCCTCAATAAAGATGATATCCTTGTCATCAAGGAGCCCCGGGAGAAAGATGGGATGTGTTTCGTCGGTCTCCCTCTGTTCACCGCGCCATGCCGCTTCCCACGCAGCGAGTCCGGCGGCACTGCGAACCTGGTCCCAGTGTACACCAGAGATGTCCGCTTCGGGCCGTGCTGCTGTACTGGGTCGCGTGATCCAGCTGGCATCGAACAGTGGTCGAAAGCCCAAGGGGACAAGGTCAAGGCTCCGAAAGCTATCCTTCACCGCCCATTCCCCTGGAATACCCGCGTCAAGCAGAGTACGGATATGCGCCATCTGCTCCTCAGCCGCTTCCGCATTCGCCAGCGTATCCGCATTGGGATAGAAGGGCGGCACCACATGACGATTAATCCAGATACTACTCAAAAACTCCCCAGGGTGACCATGTGCACGACAGACGATGTCACACCAGGCCGGTTGTATATGGCCTGCATAAGCAGCAGGTGAGCTGGAGGTTGAAGCATTTCACTACCCTACCAATCTAATCTGTTGTCGGTTACGCAGACCAGCCTCCGCTGGTGGGGCGGAGGCTGGTACTGACCCTGCAAGTCTACTTCTTGACCGACGGCGCAGCTGCAGGCGGCTTTTTCTTTTGCTCTTCCTTTTTCTTGTCGGCTTCCTTCTTCTGTTTCT
>JBBRHB010000511.1:0-4261 GCA_038223355.1 Chloroflexales bacterium | reverse complement strand
GTGGCCGCACGTTCCGTTCGTTGCCAGGGCGACGGAGTTCCGGACCTGCCGATATCATCGCCTCCCAGAGTGCATTCGACAGCACCAGATAGGCACTCAACTGGCCGGCCGTCGCTTTGAACAACGCCTCGACGACTACGCCGGCCTCGCTTTGACCGGTGCCGACGTGCGTGGCACCGAAATCGTCAAGCTGCGCGACGCATGCCGCTCGGCAAAACTGATCAACCGATACGCCGGCTTCCCGTGCTTGCTCGATGATCGCGGTATAGAGTGCCGGCCATAAACGCAACACGACGGGCATCGCATGATGGGGCTCCGTACTCATCTACCCTCCATCTCCTTCGAGCGCACGCGTCCGTCTAAGCAACCGACTGCCTGCCTCATTGCCTAGCCGGCGACGCGGCTAGCTCAGGCTGTTCGCAGCGGTTGCCGATCACCTCCATGTGCTGCGCATCTTTAAAATGACGGTAGCCCCCATGCGGATAGTCCACTTCTTGTAACGCCCAGCCATGATCAAACCACGCCACGAGATAGCGCCGCCTGAGGTCTTCACGCAGAATGTCAGATGCGTAAATCTCTTTCCCTGCCTTGTCGTTGAGACCGGTGTACTGCTGGTACGTCAAACCGCCCTCTGCTGCTTGCCCGTGCGTTCCCCAGAAGGTGGCCATGCTCGGGAGATCATCAAACGAGAAATAGCTGAACCGATGCTGCTCTCGATCCCAGGCGCGAAACTTGATATCCTGCATCCCTCATTGTCCTTATCGTATCCTCCGTATCGTACCAGCCCTGGAGCATCAGTGGGCAGAGACACATGCACAAGCGTCGAGAGGACCTCGTTGTCGTTCCCGCCCGGGTACCAGGGATTACCAGGGGATCTCGCCCTGATCATCCAGCCGAATACCCTCGTTCGCAATCTCCGCCCGTTGCGCATAGCGCAGCGGCATATGTGGGCTTTTCCAGCCGCCACCGTCCTGCACACGCTTCAGGTCCGAGCCGTTGCGCACCGCGATCGTCGCCCAGGTATGCCGGCAGTCGTGCGGCGACAAACGGGGCACCCCCACCGCGGCACCGAGCAGCGCCACGCGCTTGTTGACTGCCCGTTTATCCATCCCACCCCACAGCTCGCTGTTCTTGCGACTCCCCCGCAGCAACTGTCCACTTCCTGGAGCGCCGGCCACGGCAAGATACGCACGCGCCGCCCGATGGGTCGCCGGGCTCAGGCGATGCGTTTGTTCGAGGTCCACCTTCTCGCGGTAAAAGCGCAGCGTGCCCGCCTGCAGATCAAGATGCTCGACCTGTAAGCCGACGACTTCACCGCAGCGCAGGCCATGGTCGAGCAGCAAACACATCAGCAGCGCGTCGCGACAGCCCTGCGGTGTTACCGGCTGCTGCTTGAGCCGCTGCACCTGGTCGCGCGTCAGCACCAGTGACTCGGCTTTCTTGGTGGAGCGGCGCGTGGTGGTGCGTTCCTTATCAATGGCAACGCCGGCTTTGTGGCGAATGCCCTTGACCACCTTGATACGAGCGTACGCTCCGTCATCCAGCACCTCAGCCTGGAGCGCGAGCTGGCAATACAGCTTGACCGTCGAGAGGCGCACGTTCACACTCCCGATGGCATAGCCCTGCTGCAACTGCCACTCAATAAAGCCCGCGACCAGCCCCCAACTCATGCCGGCCCAGGCCAAGGGATCAAGGAGCAGTTCGCCGGCCTCGATGCCGGCCAGGTACAGGTAATCGGTGAAGCAGGCCAGGTCGGCAGCGTGGCGATCACGCGTAGCCTTGCCCAATCGCTGGCGATAGCGCACGAAGACGTTGGCGGCTGCTGCGCTATCGGCTGCTTGACCCGCCTGCACCATTGGCGTGACAACGACCAGTGCCGTGGCAGTCTCGGCTGGGCCAGCGAGTGAGCGGTCTCGATCCGGCAATGCGTTCATCACGGTCTCCAAAACACGCTTATGTCAAACAAGTAATAAGTACCAATTACTAAAGCAAATCAGTACTTATATCCGAAAGCACTATAGCATAGTTCTGCTTCCCCGTTGCACCTCACCACGACGTGCGCGTCCTACCAGGCATCCGAGCAGATCTATCTGTAAGCAGCGGCTGGTCATGGTAGGATAGCAGTGGAGGAAGAATGGCTGATGGTCACGAAAGCGAATACTGATATGACAATCTCCGCAACCCAGTCCGTGCCGGCGATCTATGAAGATGGTGTTTTGCGTCCGCTCCAGCCGCTGGCCCTCGCGGAGCACGCCCGTGTTCATATTACCGTCGCCATTTCGGACGAATCACCAACTGCGCCCCCTGCCCCCCATCAAGCGGAATTGCGAGCTGCTTTTACGGCTGTGGGCCTGACCCTGGTCGAATGGCAGGCCCCAGGGCATCCGCCGCTCTCGGCAGACGCGCGCGCCATACTGGCGCGGGAGATCCCACCGGGCCGCGCGCTCTCGGAGATCATCCAGGAAGAACGAGAAGGTCGATAGTGGCGTGGTTGTATGCCGACAGCAGCGTCCTTGTCAAACGTCATGTGGTCGAGGCGGGGACAGCCTGGATGCTGGCGTTGACCGATGGGGCCGCTGGGAACCGGGTTATTACTGCCCACGTTAGTGAGGTCGAGGTCGTGAGTGCCTTCAATCGGCGTCGGCGCGAGGGGACGCTCAGTGCTTCACAGTACGCTGCGCTCGTCGATGATTTTGTTGCGCTCTGCACGAGCGAGTACCAGATTGTCGCTCTATCACAGGCGATTATTGACCGCTGTCGCTTGCTGCTCGAAGCGTATCCGCTCCGTGCCTACGATGCCATCCAACTCGCTACGGCTGTGCTGAGCAATCAGGCACTTGTTATGTCTGGGCAGCCATCATTGACGTTTCTTGTTGCGGATCGTCGCTTGCGGGAAGCGGCCAGAGCGGAAGGCCTCTCGGTTGATAATCCAAACTCCTAATGTCTGAAGGTGGAGGCAGGTGAGCAGCGCACCCAAACGTACCAGGGACAGACGAGACGGCAGTGATCGAGTTTTCTGGGTAGTGCTTCAGATGACTGTCCAGTCCATGTTTGAAGTCCGACGATGGTCATGCGTTTCAACGATGTACATCATCCGCCCCGACTCGTCCGAGAGAACCGGGCGATCCTTCACACGAGCATGGAGCGGCCTTAGCATCCACTGTCGTAGCCGGACAACGACTCGCGGTATTCCTGTAGCCCGGCAGTATCTTAATTCACACTATAGTATTATGTCAATTCCTTTATGCTGTAGGCTGACCTCTGCGAAGAGCCGTGTAGTAGAGGTCAGCCCATACCTGCTAGCAACTGCTGCCGCTGACTACACTCGACCCTGCTCCAGAGGAGTCTGCCGCTCCCTTTCGGGCTACAGCTACCACTTCGCGGAGGAAGGTCCGCGCTTCGTACCCGCTCATGAACGTCATCGATGAGCCAACGTGTCATACTCGTCTCGATCCCGGGCCGTATTCATAGAGCGCCTCTCACGCTGTCCTGCGCAGAACATGTGACGCGTATCCAGTGCTCGGCAAGCACAACTGCTGGCCGCACCACCATCTCAGCATGCTACGTTACGTGCCCCGGCATCCTGCTCTCTCGTTTTCTGTTCATTATTTTTGCTGTCGCACCCCGCCTTGCAGCCAGGCGGTAAGCAGAAATTCAACGAGTGCGGAGAATTCTCCTTCCGGCTCAAGCTCCATCAAATGAATCCGCACCCGCTTATATAACTCCTTGGGGACATAGGCGGCGACTTGCTCATAACGTGGATCGTTGCGTTTACCAGTGGCCGGCCTGCCGCGCTTTGCTGGAACGGGAGCAACGGGTTTGGGCTCCGGTTGTTGGACCTCGCGCTCACGAGCGGCCTGCATCACATCTTTGAAGCGGCTGTCAGTCATCCGAAGATCTCCTTTCCAATCGTTATGTAATCCTGCCAGGCTTCCCGAGCGTTATTGTCCGGCACGTCATAAACCGGCACGCCCAGAACAGCCGCACGTTGAAAGGCAATGAAGCGCCGAATCGTCGAAGGAAAGACAGGGAGCTTGGCATCAAGCAGCACCTTCTGTGCTTCCGCCCCGTCGCGATTAGGCTTGGGTGGGACGATCGTTACCAGCACCGCATAGTTGCTTGTTCCTAGCTTATGTAAAGTTCCAACAGTTAGCATGAGCGCGTCCAGACTCAGTCCGTCCGGTGTAGTCGGCAGGATAAGCAAATCACATCCCTCAGATAAGACTCGCAAGTCATCTTCAGTCGGTCGTGCCTGGGTGTC
>JBBRHB010000510.1:0-4264 GCA_038223355.1 Chloroflexales bacterium | reverse complement strand
AACGTTTTGCGTCACAACCGAGGTCGGCGCAACGCTATCGACCGTCCCGGCGATAATGGCACCAGGCAGAGCGTCAAGGGTCAGCCGTACCGCCTGCCCCGCTTGAACGCGTGCTACGTCACTCTCACTCATCGCAACATCGATATGCAATGATGAGCGATCCTGGATAGATACTGCCGTCGCACTCGCCGCCACAATACTGCCGGGAACGATCGGCACAGAGCCAACGATTCCATCGAACGGTGCGAAGAGCGTCGCACGGTCGAGATTCAGGTGGGCTACCGCCAGCGCGGACTGCGCCTGAGCCACACCAGCCTCGGCCGTTGCAATATCAGGTTCGGATGCCGGGGCGGTCAATTTGTTTAAGGCAGAATTAGCCTGATCAACCTGCGACTGCGCCGCCGCCACATCGGCGGGTGTCCCACCTTGTTGTGCTTTGGTAAGTCCCGCTTGCGATTGGGTCAGCGCATCTTGAGCAATCGCAACGTCGGATGCCGTACCGCCCTGAGTCAGTTTGGCCAACCCCGCTTTCGCCTGGTCAACCTGGGCCTGCGCCGCCGCAATGTCGGCAGCCGTGGGGGGCTGCGACAACTTGGCCAGCTGTGCATTCGCCTGATCAACTTGTGACTGGGCTGCAGCAAGATCGGCTGCGGTTGGTCCTTGTTGCAGCTTAGCCAGCGCCGCGTTGGCTTGATCAACCTGCGCTTGCGCTGCTGCAATGTCGGCGGGCGTACCGCCCTGGGTAAGTTTGGCTAAAGAAGCCTTGGCCTGATCGACGGCCGACTGGAGCGGCACCAAATCAAGCGGCTTGGGTCCTTGCAGCAGCGCGTTGAGTTGAACCTGGGCATCTGCGACTGCGGCTTGCGCTGACGCGTCATCGGTCACCTCTTGCTTCTGCGCCGTCTCATAGCTTACCTTGGCCTGCTCCAGCTTCGATTGCACCTGGGAAAGGGCGAGCGTGGCCGTCTGCAGCGCGTTGGCATACTGGTGCTGCTGCGTCGGGGCGTCGAGCTTTTCGGTTGCAAAGCTCTTGCCGGTCTTAGGATCGATGCCATTTTGTGCGTTCTGATTATCGTAGAAGGCGCTAGTATAGGTCGTCTGAGCCGTTCGTACCGCGTCCGCAGCTTGGTACATCGCCTGCTGCGCCGAGGTCTTGGCAGCAGAGGAGGTCGTAGCGGTACTATTGGCACTCTGCTGAGCCTGCTGGAGCTTCGCCTGGGCGGCACTAATCTGCTCTGGGAGCGCTCCCTGTTGCGCCTGGGTCAACTTGGCCTCGGCGCTCGTCACTGCAGCTTGGGCATTTGCGACATCAGCAGCTGTAAAATTGCCGGTGCGTACCTTCTGCAGATTGGCTTGAGCACTACGAATGTTAGCCTGGGCACTGGCGATATCAGCCGGTGTCGTGGTGCCGGTGCGTACCTTCTGCAGGTTGGCCTGTGCGTTGCGTACGCCGGCTTGGGCACTGGCAATATCGGCCGGTGTCGTGGTGCCGGTGCGTACCTTCTGCAGATTAGCCTCTGCGTTGCGCACACTCGCCTGCGCACTGGCAATGTCGGCCGGGGTGGTGTTGCCCGTCTGTACTTGCTTCAGCTTATCTGCGGCAGCTGTGACGGCTGCCTGCGCGTTCTGCACATCGGCGGGTGTTAGATTACCCGTGCGAGCCTTTTCGAGACCGGCCTCGGCTGCAGCAACCTGTGCTTTGCTCGCATTCAAATCATCCGGTGTCGACGCGCCGTGCTGGGCGGTATCGAGCTTGGCCTGTGCGGCTTTTACCCCCGCCTCGGCCTGTCCGACTGCCAACTCTAAGTCGCGACTATCAAGGTGGGCCAGGGCCTGTCCACTCTTGATTTGCTCGCCTACCTTGACCAGCACGTCTTTCACCTGCCCCCCTGTCTGGAAAGGTAAATCGACGCTTCTGGCCGGTTGAACAGATCCGCTCCCGGAGACCGTAATCGAAAGATCTCCCTGGGTGACGGCTGCCGTGGGTGCCTTCGTTGTCGTCGTCGTCGTCTGGGCCTGTACACGCCAAATAGCGAACAAGCCGAGCCCGACCCCCACGATGGCCAATAGTGCCCAATACAGGGTGCGCCGTCGTCTGCGGCTTGCCTGCGGTTGCTTCTCACTTTGACTCCGGTTTCCCGGCAGTTGAACCTTCATCCCTCTAGCCTCCGACCTTTATCAGTTGTCCTAGACGCATGCTACAGTGATGTTGCTCACGCTATATGCCCCTATACCAGTGTTGCACGACACATCTCTAGCAATATTCACAGCCTCGTTAAAAGTTTCACCTCTATAGCTAGCAGTATCGATGGCAGCTCCTATTGAGTAGCATAACTGGGCTCGCTAAGGTTTTCTTGAGACAATGATAAGAAGATCCTGAGGCACAAGGACGGCCTATCACGAGTGGATAGGCCGTCTTGCAGGCTGGGTCTTCACTGATTACGCAGGCATTCTAGATCGTGACTGTTACGGTGTCCATAATGTACCATCCGGCCAGCGGCTCTGCGTCCATTCGATTGGCTTAAAGGTAAATGGATACTTGGCAGCCTTGGCCTCATCGATGTCGACACCAAAGCCGGGTTTGTCGTTAGCCCAGACGTAGCCATCTCGTAGCTCCGGCGTACCCGGAAAAACGTCGTAGATCGCCTCGCTAAAATTAATGACTTCCTGAATACCGAAGTTGTGACATGCCAGATCGAGATGCAAATTGGCTGCATGTCCGATCGGTGATACATCGCCTGGACCGTGCCACGCCGTGCGCACGCCGAACGCTTCGCAGAGCGAAGCCAGCTTTCGCGCGGGTGTCAAGCCGCCGAGTTGCGAGATGTGGGCGCGAATAAAATCAATCAGTTGTTCGGCAATCAGTGGTCGCCACTCTAGTGGATTATTATGCAGCTCGCCCATGGAAATGGGTGTGGCAGATTGATCACGCAGCCGGCGGAACCACTCGATTTGATCGGGTGCGAACGGATCCTCAAGAAAGAAGAGGCGATACGGCTCCAAGGACTTCGCCATCCGCATCGCATCGATCGGCGCGAGTCGTTCGTGAATGTCATGTAATAAAAAGAGCTCGAAGCCGATCTCCGTGCGGATGTACTCAAAGAGCTGCGGGATCGAGCGCCCATAGATATCTGGGTCGTAGTACGCTCCCGGAAAGTTGCTATTGAGCCGATCCATCAACTTCATCCGATGCGTCGCCTGGGGCGCGTCTTTCGTCGGTACCGCCGTCGCTGCGGTAATGTCCTTAACACGTCCACCGTAGCCGCCCATCTGGCACCGGACTGCGAGGTAGCCCTCGTCCCGGTATTTGAGGACGTTGTTAAGCACTTCCTCCTTGTCGCGTCCATCAGCGTGACGATAGACCATCGCTGCCTCGCGACACTTGCCGCCTAAGAGGTTATAGACCGGCATGTTGGCCAGCTTACCTTTGATATCCCACAATGCCATGTCCACGCCGCTGACAGCATTGTTTAACACCGGGCCATTGCGCCAATAGGAATTGACCATCATCATGTGCCACAGATCTTCGATGTTAGCCGGATCGCGCCCTTGGAGTAGTGGATCAAGATAGTCATCAACCGCCTTAGCTACAAGGGTTGGGCGTTGTGTGAAGGTGGCACAACCGAGGCCATAGAGTCCTGGCAGGTCAGTTTCGACTTTCACGACGATGAGCGCGATACCATCCGGTGCCGTGATAATGGACCTAACTTTGGTAATCTTCATAAATGTATCCTATGACCACAAGCGATCCCAGCTGCGCTGGGTGTCCCACTCGGGTGTTGGCTCGAAGAAACCAGGGTCTTCCGGTATGAGGTGCTCTTTAACCGCGTCCATATTCAGTTCGAAGCCTAACCCGGGTGCATCGGGTACAGCGATATAGCCGTTTTGGATAATGGGCTTCGGTACGCCGTCGATAAAGTCGTTCCAGAAGGGCACTTCGGTAAAGTGATGTTCCAATGCAATAAAATTATCGGTGGCCGCGGCACAGTGGACGCTCGCCATCGTGCTGACCGGTGTGCCTGCCATGTGCATGGCCATGCTAATGCCGTACTCTTGCGCCATGTCGCCAATACGCTTCGTTTCGAGGATGCCCCCACTGGTGGCTAGGTCGGGATGAATGACGTTGACGGCACGCGCCTGCAGCAACGGTCGGAAGCCTTCTTTGCCGAAGATGTCTTCGCCGGTACATACCGGTGTATTCAGCGCCCGTTCAATCTGTACCCATTTGTCGGTGAACTGCCATGGCACCAAATCCTCTAGCCAA
>JBBRHB010000509.1:0-4266 GCA_038223355.1 Chloroflexales bacterium | reverse complement strand
ATCTTCCAGGCGAGCCAGCACATCTAGCGCATCCGGCTCTAACCCAGCAGCCAGTTCGGCCTGCAACTGGCTAGCAGGCGTGATACCGGCAGCATTGCGGCTCCGTGCTTCAGCAGCCACCTGCTCGGTCATGCTGCTGATCTGGGCCGCTGTGAAATCGGCGGTGGTACCGACCCCCAACTGCACCGTCACGCTTTCGCGCACGACATTGATCGTCACCACCTCGCCGGGGCCCTCCGGCGTTTGCACCCAGGCCCCGAGGGGTGGCAACTCGGCCTTGATCTCGAGGTACTGCTCTTCCTCGTATGATAGGCAGCACAAGAGCCGCCCACACACACCGCTAACCTTAACTGGGTTGAGAGGCAGATCCTGGTCCTTGGCCATCTTGATCGACACTTTGGCATAATCGGGCAGGAAGGTCGAACAGCACAAGGCGCGGCCGCATGGCCCGATGCCGCCGAGCAGCTTGGCCTCGTCGCGCGGTCCGATCTGGCGCAATTCGATGCGGGTGTGAAAGGTGCGCGCGAGCTCGCGCACGAGCAGCCGAAAATCGACCCGCTTGTCGGCGGTAAAGAAGAAGGTTAAGCGGGAGCCATCAAAGCTATATTCGGCCTTGACCATGTGCATCGGCAGATTCTGGCCTTTGACCTTTTCGGCACAGATCGCCAGCGCCTCGTCCAAATATTGCTCGTAGTGTGCCAAGCTGGCCAAGTCCATGGGAGAAGCACGGCGTAGGACCGGCTTGATCTCACCAACCAGTTCCTCCGCCGGTAGCTCGCCGGCCGCAGCGGCAATCCGGCCTAGCTCCGGACCCCGTGATGTATCTACGATCGCCCAATCACCAACCATCAAGGGCACTTCTTGTGGATCGAAATGGTATATCTTTCCCGAGTCCTTAAAGCGGACTCCGACAACAACAGCCATATGCATAACCCCAGGGCATCTATAGCTAACACCGTGGCGACGCCACAGCGATGAGACTGCAAGTATAGCAAAATTCGTGAGCGGATTAAGGAGAGCTTAAAATCAGGGCTGAAACTCAACGTCATCGACGTACACGGCGCCATTCAGACTCGTGACCGCCATGATCACATGGGCTTGGGTCGTGCCTGGGGGCAACCAGATTGGCCGCTGCCCGCTCCCAGCCATTGGTCGTACCACTATAACTCCTGACCGTATCTTTCCCCAGCACGTTATGTGCGGCGTCACGCCATTGGACTTGGAGGGTGAAGGTGAACGCGCCGGTGGTGGCGGGAATGTTCACCCATCCGCCAACGTTATACGTACTCCCTGCTTGCAAATTCGGCACCGTCTGGGAGACGGTGTAGATCGCATTGGCCGTCGTGGTATGACGCATGGCATACGTCCCAGCGTGGACGACTGCGCTGCTGCGAGGGTATTGTCACATAGACTGAGGATCGTCTGGCTCGGGGAGATCTGTGCGATACTGGGGTATGAAGACGACGACGACTCCCTCCTACAAGCGTCACCGCTATCCCGCCGAAATCATTAGTTATACGCTCTGGCTCTACTACCGTTTTTCGATGAGCTTGGCCCAGCGGGCACCCCATGTCGAGGAAGTGATGGCAGCGCGCGGGGTTGTGCTGAGCTACGAAACCGTCCGACGGTGGACGCTCAAGTTTGGTCAACAGTATGCGAATGAACTCCGACGGCGACGTCCACGACCTGGGGATAAGTGGCATCTCGATAGTCTTCCTCACCATCAATGGCAAGACGGCATGCTTGTGGCGGGCGGTCGACCAGCATGGTACTGTGCTCGATATTCTCGTTCAAAGTCGGCGGAACAAGCATGCGGCCAAGAAGTTTTTCCATAAATTGCTCAAAGGCTGCCAATATGTGTCACGGGTGATTACTACGGATAAGCTTGCCAGTTATGGTGCAGCGAAGCGCGAGATCCTGCCTGGTGTCGAACACCGACAGCACAAACGCCTCAATAATCGAGCAGAAAATTCGCACCAACCGACACGCCAACGGGAACGAACCATGCGCCATTTTAAGTCGCCGGGCTATGCCCAACGGTTTCTGTCCGCGTTTGGGCCGACCTCTCGCCTCTTTTCCCAGTTTTGCTCGAGTCAAGCCCTCACCCAAGTTAATGTGACAATACCCCATCGGGGGCATTGCCTGGGAAGCACTCCGCCGGTTGAGCGCACCGGAGGTTGTGGCCAGCCAGACCGTCATCTGGGTCTCGTTGGTCGGCATCATCATCAACGGCCTGACCGCGCTCCTCTTCATGTCGGGCCGGCACGGGGATTTGAATATCCGCGGGGCGTTCCTGCATATGGCCGCCGATGCCGGCGTGTCGCTCGGCGTCGTCCTGGCCGGCGCGGCGATGCTCGTTACCGGCTGGCTCTGGCTCGATCCATTCGTCAGCTTGATCATCGTGGCCGTGGTCGTGATCGGCACCTGGGGACAACTCCGCGACTCGGTCAATCTGGCCCTGGATGGCGTGCCGGTGGGGATTGAAGTGGCGGATGTCCAGTCCTATTTGACGGGCCTGCCGGATGTCCTGGACGTGCACGATATGCATATCTGGGCGATGAGCACGGCCGAAACGGCGCTGACGGCGCACTTGATGCTGATGCCGGCGGTAGCTGGCGGCGATCACCTGCTGCCGGCGGCGACGAGGGCGCTGCATGACCGCTTCGGGATTGAACACGCGACGCTGCAGGTCGAAAGCTGTGAGCTCGACCGGCGGTGCGTGTGTTCCTTAACCAGTGGTGGGACGGTTTCGCCATAACGCTTTGCGTACAATCAAAGGAGGACGTCATGACCAGCATCCCAGCAGCTCCACATGAGCATAGCCGGCTTCTTCGTGCCGGCGTGAACATCGAAGTGGTGACGATCATCTGGATGGTCATCGAAGCAGCGGTTGCCATCGGTGCCGGTGTCCTCGCCCGCAGCGTCTTATTGACGGCCTTCGGGATTGACAGCGTGATTGAACTCGTCACCGGTGGCGTGCTGCTCTGGCGCTTGTTGACGGAGGCCCGTGCACACTCCCTGGCAGCGGTCGAGCGAGCGGAAAACCGCGCGGCCTGGGTCGCCGGGCTTGGCCTGGCACTGCTGTGTGTCTATGTCGTCGTGACCGCCCTGGCTGAGCTCCTCATCCAAAACCAACCCGAAACGTCGCTTGTCGGCATCGGCCTGTCGCTCATTGCCTTGCTCATCATGCCGATCCTCGCCTGGCGCAAGCGCGCCATTGCCGCGGCCATTGGCAGTGCCGCACTGCGTGGTGATGCCGCCTGTTCGATCACCTGTGCCTATATGTCTGCCACGCTCCTCGTAGGCCTGGCCCTCAATGCCACGCTTGGCTGGTGGTGGGCCGATGGCGTCGCCTCACTCATCTTGCTGTACTGGCTCGTGCCAGAGGCACGAGAGGCGATTGAAAACGCGCGCGTCGGTCGAGCGGGATGTTCCTGTGGGGTTGATGACGGTGAGGCCAGATCATAAGCGTAACGGTTCTGGTTGTGCGGAATTCACGCGTATCAGGCGCAAGGTGTACTGACGGGAGTGCTGCATGGGCACGACAATGCAGCACTCCCTCCTTGTTTACTGCCCAATCTTGAAGGCGCCTGAGAGCCAGTTTTCCAGCCGGAGATAGAGATTCGCGGCGGCACCACCGGAGGCCCAGCGCGTAAACCATAGCAGCTCGCCTGACGCCAGGAGCAGTCCTACCACGATCAGCATGCCGCCGCTGATGACGCTGGTAGTATGCAGGTAGAGCGTCTTGTTGCCGACGGGGAGGCGGAAACCGCGGCCGCGCAGGAGCGTGCCCACACGCGTGCCCTGACCCAGGCTGCCAAAAAAGGCGGCCAGCAGCGTCAGCGGGGTCGCAAGGCCCAGCGCGTAGACAAAGGCTAAGACCGCCCCGGCGAACACCGAAAGGCCGGTCGTCGAGAGCGCCGTCAGAATGGCACCCAGGATCGGTCCGATACAGGCCGTCCAGCCGAAGGCAAACGTCAGGCCATACAGATAGGTGCCAGCCAGGGTCGCGGCGGGGCGGTCCCGTACCTGCAGCCCGCTGAAGCCAAGACCCAGCAGACTCATGAGCCCGAACCCGACGATGATCAGCCCACCCACCCGCGTCACGAGAGAGCGATAGGGAAAGATCAACGTGCCCAGGGCCGTGAAGCTCGCCCCCAGGACCACCATCGTCGTCGCGAGACCCAGAAAAAAGGCCACGGACATCCCGACCACGCGTGCCCGCTGCGCTCCAAAGGTGAACGAGAAATAGGCCGGGACGATCGG
>JBBRHB010000508.1:0-4270 GCA_038223355.1 Chloroflexales bacterium | reverse complement strand
AAAGGGGCCGGGCTTCCAGGTGCAACCGAAGCGCTGGGTGGTGGAACGGACGTTTGGCTGGTGGAGTTGGCAGCGCTGTTTGAGTAAAGACTACGAGGTATACCCCGAGACCAGCGAGCAACGGATTTATTTGGCCTCCATTCAGGTCATGATGCGTCGATTAGCGCGCGAGTCAACGCATGCGTCCGCATCACCTAGTTAAATGTTAAACACCCTCTAATATCCTAGTACGCACGCATAGCCCAGCCATTATGACACCGTTTCGCCGGTCAGTTGGCGCACCGTATCTAAGGTATCAATTTCGGTCGCCAGTTTATCATGCCGCCAGGCGACGATGCGTGGGAAACGCAAGGCATAACCGCTACTATGCCGCGTCGAGGGCTGGATCAGATCGAAGGCGATTTCGAGCACAATTTGCGGCTCAACGATCTTCATCCTCCCCCGATCTTCTAGCATATGTGCGCTAAACCAGGTCGTCAATTCCTGGATTTCAGCATCGGTCAGGCCGCCGTAGGCCTTACCAATTGTCAGCAGTTCCGCATCATTAACAGACCGCCTTACGGCAAAGGTGTAATCGCTCAGCAGATGGCGGCGATTGCCATTGCCTACCTCCACCGCGACGACGACGACGTCGATCGTGGCGAATGCCTTCTTGACCTTCAGCCACTCGCGACCACGCCGCCCCGGCCGATAGGACGCGTCTGGGTCCTTGACCATCAAGCCTTCATTGCCACGTGCTCGGGCTGCCTCGAATAAGGCATCAATGCGGCTTACATCGCGCACCAGCAATTGCAATGAGGGCGTGACCAGCGCGCCATAGACTGGGTTTTCCTCAATCGTATATCCACCCTCTTCAACCAACTGCGTCAAACGCGTCCGGCGCTGGTAGAGGGGATGCTCTAGCAAAACTGTGCCATCCTGGTAGAGCATATCAAAGGCGACAAAGATCACCGGCGCGGCGGCCTGCACTTCGTCGCTGACCACCTTGCGACCCAGTCGCGCTTGCAACGTTTTGAAGGACAAAATCTGGTCGCCGCGCGCCGCCAAAATCTCGCCATCGAGAATAAACTCGCCCGGCAGCGCCCGCAAGGGCTCGATCACCTCGGGAAAGCGGTGTGTGACCTCATCCAAGGTGCGCGAAAATAGTGCGACACGCTCGTCGGTTTTATGCACTTGGACACGCACGCCATCGTATTTGTCTTCCACAAAAAAACGACCCGTGATCGATTGCCGGATCTCTTGCGGGTCCTGGATTGGCGAGGCCAGCATGAATTTGAGCGGGCGAAACATATGCAGCCGCGCGGTATGCTGCTGGCCGTGGCGTAGGAGTAAGGCCGTCTCGCCGATGTCGCCCAACAGCATGTTGGTCCACTGCACCTCCCCGACCGGCACATTGGTCAGCCGAGCGAGGCTATCTTCGAGTTGTCCTTCCTGCAGGCCGATCCGCAGATCGCCGCCCATCATCAGCTTGATAGCATACGTGGCCTCCAGGACGGTTAAGCGCCGCAGCATTGCCACCAGGAGTGGACGCTTCTTGCTGGGTCCCCGCGCCCCTTGGAGTTCGATATAGAACTGCTGCATCGCTAGTAGCGTAGTGGTGGGCTCGGCTACTCCATGCCCGGCCAATACCTGCGCGGCTGCCAGGCCGCTTTCGCCCCATGTGACCAGCAGCCGCTCCCATTCGTCGGCTCCTACCCCCGTAATCTCGCGCACAGCATCACGGATCAGCGCACCCCCAATATTAAGGACGCGTTGATCGGCCAGTGGAAACGGATTGCCCGCCAAAAAATGGCAGGCGATGACCAAGTCGCCGTCACTCAATGCCGGCAAATAGTCTGCTAGAATACGCGCCTTTTCGAGTTTTTTTGTTGTCCCCGCAACTCGCTGACAGATCAAACAAAAATCGTTAAACAGCATGCTTACCCTTCCCTCATATGATACAGCAAGATATGCCCACATGGGGGAATGTTGCCTATTTAACCTGTACACCTCCGAGCAGCACAACCTGCAATGCCCCGCCGCTCGGCGAAAAGGCCGGTAACTGCTCGCCCGACTGACCATCATAAAGCCCCACCTGTAAGCGGTAGGTACCGGCTGGCAGGGCCGGGAGTACGATATCTGCACGGTCGATCACCAGTTCACCGCGCTGCCAGTGCGAGGTAGGGTAATCGGCATAGCGCAACGGCTGGTCACGTTGTGCTACCGTATGACCACCCTGGTCGATCAGGTGCAAAAACAGCACATAGTCATGCGTCATCGGCTGCATGGCTCGCAGATACAGGTTGAGTTGGAGCCCTTGTCCCGTGGGCAGCGTGAGTTCGTTCGTGGGCGGTAGCGGGCCGATACGGCTACGCGGTGCACCGGCTGCATCTGCATAGCCCAGTAGCGTGACAGCCGCGCCCCAACGGACAGTCTGTCGCGTAAAGTGCATAGCATCCTCGTGCTCACCCAAATCCAGTAACAAGCCACCGGGTCCCGGTTGCTTGCCGAGCCGACGCTCGGGATACTGGGCGACAATGTGAGCGCCAGCGATGATCTGCGCCAGAGCTGCGGCATCATCGTGAACCCGCTTGTCGCTGTTGATGACCAGATACCGAAAGCCGTTGGCGCGGTACCAGGCCAGCGAATGATCGGTTAACCGCGTTACGGGCAAGACTACCGGATCACCGGCCCATTGAACTGGATTCATTTCGACCGCCGATAGCATCCCTTGCGGCAAGCTGCGTAAGACAGCCTCAGCGGCGACCATCGTATACGGCTGGCTCCAGTAACTCAGCATCTGGGCCGTCTTGAGCGTTGCTGGCAGCAGCAAGCCAACAGCTAGCAGTGCTAGCATAACCTGTCGCATGCGCGCCTGCTTGAGCCCATCGGAGAGGGCAACAGTGGCAGCTGCGGTGAGCAAGATCAGCAGCGGAAAAATCGGCAGCAGATTGCGCACGAAGTTGACCGACTCCAGCAGCAGCGGTAGCCACCCTGCGATGACGACGCCTAGCAGCAGCACACTCTGGGACCTGCTGCGCCAGAGCAGCAGTGGCAGGCCCAACAGCAACAGCAGCGAGCCGACCGGCAGGAGGCCACTATTCCATATAAAGGCCGCATACTCACCGACCTGCCAGCGACCCACAAAATCGCCGTGGACACCGGCGGCGTAATGCGCTGCATTAAAGCGTAATCCGGCCACGAAATGGCGCCAGTCAAGCACCGCCCACGGAGTAGTGAGCAGAAAAACGACACCCGCCACCGCGCACCCAGCGAGCAGACTCATACAAGGACGACCCGCGCTGCGCCGTCCCCAATATAAGATATGTGCTATCGGCAGCGCCATCAGGGCCGTACCTGCGTTGTACTTGGTGCCGGCGGCCAAACCCGCGCCGATCCCAGCCAGACAATACCCTTGCCATCCACCAGTCGTGATGATCGCCCAGGCTCCGAGCAAGCACACCACGACCCACAGGCCGGTCGGCGCATCGGTGGTGATATAGTGGCTATGTTCGACATGGAAGGTCGAGACCGCAAGGGCCAGCCCCGCCAGCACGCCGACCCGCCATTCGAACATGCGCCGTCCGAGCAGATACAGCGCTGGGATCGTCACGGTCCCCAGCGCCGCAGTCAGCATCCGATCCCATACGTAGACATCCGGAGCCGTAGTCCACAGGTACGTTTTGAGCGGCAACTCCTGCACTGACATATGCAGCCCCTGTCGCGCAGCCCACCAGACATAGAGCCGCGTGACCGCTGCTAACAGGTAGTAAAACAACGACGGGTACAGGAAGGTATGCGGATTCGGATCATGCTGCTGCAACATCCGCACAACGACTTCCACGAGTGCTGGCTCGTCTGGGTGTTCTACCGAGGGCAACCCCCAGTTAAGTGCCCACACGCGTAGTCCGAGCGCCAGCAGCAGCAAACCACCGTCGGTTCCATAGTGGCACCAGTTGCGCCACGCTAGCGGTCGTCGTTGGGAGGGCGCTATATTCGTCTCTGTGATCAATCACGCTTCCTAGAGAATGTTATACTGACCGGATTGTAACCGAGAGCACCACCAAACATTGCCAGATCACACATCACACACTCACAATCGCTATGTTCTTCACGATTCTTAAGATCTGGGTTGTTGCCCTAGTCTTACTTTGCTATGGCGGCTGGGGCCTAGCCCAATGGCTCACGCCCACGGTGCTACGACCGGTACGTCCGCTGCTCGTACCTTTTTTTGGCTATGCGCTTGCCGCCCTTACGCTTTATTACCTGCTGTGGATCGGCATCGCCATCG
>JBBRHB010000507.1:0-4270 GCA_038223355.1 Chloroflexales bacterium | reverse complement strand
AGTCCGGCAGCGCGTAGTGCAGCCTGGCCGGACTCCTCGTGTATATCGAGCATCCCCCCTTGTGGCTGGCTGTGTGCTGCGGCCTCTAGCTCGTAGACAGTCGCCTTGATTCCGTTGACGTACAGCACGCGGGCGAGCGTGAGGCCGCCTAGACCGCCGCCGATGATGGCGATGGCGTGGTGTTCAGACATCTTGTGTAGCTCCTTTGTGTGGCGTTGGTATGCTGCTAACTCCTGCCAGGAGTACGTCAACAGCCCATTCGAATCGGTCGGCTCCTGTCCCGGACAGCAGCTCGTTGCTCAGCCGGGCGATCTGTGGGTATAGTGTCGCGTCTGATGTAGCAATCTCAAGGGCCAGGGCCGATTCCTCGCCGGCGGTCTGCCGGGCTGGCCGAGGAGTGCCGTGCTCAACGGCAGTCGCGGTCGCGAACAGCAACAGCAAGTCCACGGCCCACGCCGCCTCGCGGTCGGCCACACTGCCCTCGCGCAGAAGCGCAAGGAGCGCGTCGACCAGCGACAGATAATGTGGGCCGCTCGGCTGCGTGGACATCGCCATGCGCGCGATATCCGGGTACTTAAAGAGAACGAGCATGTACCTCGTCAACAGCTGCTTCAACCGCTGCCGCCACGTCCCCTCGGTCGGCTCCGCCTCGCTGACCGAGCCCAGCAGGGCGTCGAGAATCTGCGCGTGCAGATCTTCCGTATCCCGGACGTAGACGTAGAGTGACGCGGCCCCGGTGTCGAGTGCTGCCGCAATGCGGCGCATCGTCACCTTGTCCAGTCCTTCATCCTTTAGGATCGTGAGCGCGACGTCAACGATGCCCTGCCGGGTCAGGGCCGCCTTCGCCGGACGTTCTCGCCTGCTCCGGGCCGCGCCCAAGGCTTTGTTCGTGCGCATGTTAGAACTCTTCTGTTTCGGAGCGAATTTGTTCGTAATGGGAACCTTGACGGGGGCGTCTGCCGGAACTGCGACGACGGCCTACGGAACGGTGATCACGATCCTGCCTGCGACGTGCCCGGCTGCGCTCGCTGCTTGCGCTTCCGCTGCCGCAGCAAGCGGGAAGCTCTTCTCGACCGGAATGTGGAATACGCCCTCACTGAACAGCTGTGCTGCCTCCGCAAAGGCGTCCGCAGCGTTCGTAGCCTCGAACGAAACCTGTGCACCGTACTTCGGCGCGGTGAAGTCGGCGATCGACAGCACCTTGGCAGCTTCGCCCGTGAGTGTGATCAACTCGGGGATAACGCCGGAGCCCGCCATATCGAGGGCCGCATTCACCCCATTCGGGGCAAGGGCGCGCACGCGGTCGGTCAGACCTGGGCCATACGTTGTGGGAACCGCCCCGAGTGAGCGCAGATAGTCCTGATTACGTTCGCTGGCCGTGCCAATCACAGTGATACCGCGGTGACGCGCGATTTGGACAGCGGCCGAACCAACACCACCGGCCGCCCCACTCACCAGCAGCGTCTCGCCGGATTGTATCCCAACCTGATTCATGATCCGAATCGCTGTCTCAACCGGAACCGGGTAGCCGGCGGCCTCCTCAAACGACAGCCCTGCAGGTTTCTTCGCCCAACTCTTGAGCACGGCGTACTCTGCGTAGGTCGCGGACCCTGACCCGAAGACCGCGTCGCCGACCGCGACATTACTCACTCCCTCACCAACTTCGTCTACCACGCCCGCCGCGTCTACCCCGGTCCCCGCCGGCAGCGGGATGGGCATCTGCTCGCGCATGTATCCGGACCGAATTTTCCAGTCGAGCCCGTTTACGCCGGCAGCACGAACCGCGATCCGCACCTGACCCGACCCCGCATGCGGCTCATCGACATCAACGAGCTGCAACACCTCGGGGCCACCATAATCGGCAAACTGTACTGCCTTCATCAGTTTCCTCCTCGCGTTCCCGCATTCCCGATTGAACTCATGCCATAACTATATCACGAACATGTTCGTAATACAAACATGTTCGTTACAAACGCGTTTGCTTCCTGTATGGTATTCATGTAGCTGCGCCTTACAACTTGTGCTAGCATCCTCTCTGATCCGGTCTCGCCGTACAGGAGCACAGCATGCCGCCCAGAGCTACCAGCGTCGTTACGTTTTTGCATCAGGTCGAGGCGTTGCTCAAAACAGGCAGCGCCACCGAACACAGCTATCGCCCCGCCCTCAAAGCGCTCTTCGATGCGGTCATGGCTCCGGCAGAGGCGATCAATGAGCCCAAACACGAGCAGTACGGCGCTCCGGACTTTGTGATCCAGCAAAAGAACGTGCCGCTCGGCCACATTGAGGTAAAGGATGTCGGCGTCGATCTCGCGCACGTGATCGTGGATAGTGACAAGGCTGAGCCGAAGACGACCAACGGTAAGCAGCTCAAACGCTATCGCGCGGCCCTGCCCAACCTCCTCTATACCGATGGCCTCGAATGGCACTGGTTCGTGGGCGGCAGCCTGCGCCAGATGTTGCCCATCATGGTCGCCAAGTGGGATGCCCGCACCAAAACGCTGCAGCGTGCCTCGGATGCCGAAGCCCAGTTGACCTCGCTCCTGCAACAGTTCGCCAACCACGATGCGCTCACCATCAGCACACCCCGCGACCTCGCGCAACGTCTCGCCCAGATCGCCCGCTGGCTCGATGACCTGATCGGCCAGGTCTTTCAGGAGCAGGGCAACGAAGGCAGCCTGCACCAACAACTCTCTGCCTTCCGCAAAACGCTGCTGCCCACCCTATCACCGGCCGAGTTTGCTGATATGTATGCCCAAACGCTCGTCTATGGCTTATTCGCGGCGCGCGTGGCTCATCCCAAAGGCACCGATTTTAGCCTGCAAGCGGCAGGCAGCTTTATTCCCAAGACCAATCCTTTTTTGCGTACTCTGTTTAGGCAAATCGCCGACGACGAACTAGACGAGCGCATCGCTTGGCTGGTCGAAGATTGTGCACGGCTGCTGGCCCACACCAATATGGATACGGTGATGGAGCATTTCGGCCACGCGACCCGTCAGGAAGATCCGGTGGTGCATTTTTACGAGGACTTTCTTGCGGCCTACGACCCCAAAATGCGCGAGTCACGCGGCGTCTACTACACGCCGGAGCCGGTGGTCTCCTATATCGTGCGCTCGGTCGATGCGCTGCTCCGGTCGCACTTCAGTAAGCCCACCGGCCTCGCCGACGAGCAAACCCTAATCCTCGATCCAGCAACCGGCACGGGCACCTTTCTCCACACGGTCGTGCAACAAATTCACGCCGAGCTCCAGGACCAGGGCCTCGCCGGGACCTGGAATAGCTATGTCCCGCAAAAGCTACTGCCCCGCCTCTTCGGCTTCGAGCTACTGATGGCACCCTATACAATGGCACACCTCAAGCTCGGCCTGCTGCTACAAGAGTTTGGCTATACCTTCGGCTCGCGTGAGCGCCTGGGCGTGTACCTAACGAATGCCCTGGAAGACGTGCCAGATGATCAGCAACTGGCCTTTACGTTTGCGCGGGCGATTGCCGACGAAGGTAAAGCGGCTACCAGGATTAAGCGCGACCAGCCGGTCATGGTGGTGCTGGGCAATCCGCCGTATTCGAACTTCGGCATGCTGAACAAAGGGAAATGGATTCATGATCTGCTAGATGATTACAAGCAAGGACTGGGCGAAAAGAAGATCAATCTGGATGACGATTACATCAAGTTCATACGGTTTGGTCAGTGGCGTATCGAGCGCACCGGCAGCGGCATCTTGGCCTTCATTACCAATAATAGCTATATTGACGGGCTTACACACCGCAAGATGCGACAATCGCTGATGGAAACGTTTACCGACATTTACATTCTTGATCTTCATGGCAGTAGCAAGAAGCAGGAGAAAAGCCCAGATGAATCAAAGGATGAAAACGTCTTCGACATTCAGCAAGGCGTTGTGGTAGCTATTTTCGTAAAGGAAGCTGACACGGTAGGACCGGCAAAGGTACATCATGCGGCTTTATGGGGCAATAGGGCGCATAAGTATAACTATCTAGCGGAAAACGATCTAGGCTCGACAAAATGGAGAGACCTAGAACCGGATTCAGAACGGTTCTTTTTTGTTCCCAAAGAGTTCAAAGGCGAGCAGGAGTATATTACGGGATGGAGGCTCGAAGATATACTGAGCATGTATCCGTTCAGAGGGTAGGCAGGAGGGTTGGGGCGGGGAGACCGGCCCAATACCGCTGCACCGCGTCGGCGAGGAACGGCAGGATCGGCTGCTGCTGCTGTTGACAGGTCGTCGTGACTGTCAAGATCCGTTCGACGAAG
>JBBRHB010000506.1:0-4292 GCA_038223355.1 Chloroflexales bacterium | reverse complement strand
TACTACGCCGACGATTTCTGTCACAAGCACACTACTATATCTATAATTGTGACGAAACCACACAAGCCAGCGCTTCTGCCTACTGACGTATAACATCACAAAGCCAAAGATAAGCATGAGACTCGTACCAAGTATGACTTGTGCACTTAATCCGGCTGCACGAAACCAAGGCGGGCCCCATACCTGCAGTGGCAGGTGGAGCGAGTCAGCATAATGGAGACCGGGACTTCGTCCATATCCAAGGATGACCTGCTGCTCCAGTGCAACACGTTGTATGGGCATTTTCCAGTCAACCGATACGAAATTAAGATAAGGTACGGGATAAAACAAGTAGCCTGATAGCACAACTGAACGAATGATCCATGGAATCAAAATGAAGCAGACAGGCCCGAGTGACCACATGATCTTGGAGCGAGTGGCCAGACGCCACGGTTGAGTCAGGACAGAAAGCATAAGCAGGATAATTGGCAGGGTCGATAACTTAACCGTAATGGCATACAGCGCAATATATATCATTAAACGGTTTGTTAGGAGTTGAGATCCTTCCCCATCGACTGTGCTGAGGAAGTACAAACACGCCGACCAGATTAACACTGCGGCTGGTAGGTCGGTCATAAGCGAGCCGATCTGATCGTAGTAGAAAAGCAAGGTGACGAGGGGAATAGTGGCTTTGATGACACTGACCGTAGTCGCTCTTTTGTCGAGAATATCAGTAACGCCCGTGAGCCCAAAGCCTGTCACAATGAGCACCAATGCAGCATTCACTGCGCGGATGCCTGATATGCCCAAGAAAGGCAATGCGAAGAAGGCCGATAACAGCGTCCACGCCGAATTGAATGCTAGACGCCCATGAATATTGCCAACGCCGGGCACTACCCGAAACGATACTATCCACTTGACGTCTTGAAGGTGATAAAGGCCATCATCATACATATGATCTTGCCCGGCACATGCGATCAGGACGACGCCGAGCATGAGCATAAGAACCGCGAGATTGAGCCACCTTGCGGAGGCCATCCTTGAGCGATATAAGGCTATAGCACTGGCGATAAACTTGTAGTGGAAAAAGCACCAAAGTATTGCTCCACTTATCAGAAGCCCATGAACTACTGGTCCAACTGCTGTCACCAGGGTACACCAGCTAATGATTGCGGAGAGTGTAATGAGTCCCAGTATATGAACAATAGGTATCGGCACGATCTCCAAAGGCGCCGGGAAAAGGGAGCTTTCACAGACGCGCATGGTAATTAACCCATAAATAAATGACAGTGTAAATACATATGCCAGCGTTGCTAGCACAGTAAGCATTGGCGCTCCTAATCTCTCTAAAACTCATGTCCTGACTAGATGGCAGTCGGCAACGAGACCTCCCTGCTGCACCACCAGGCCCACGCTATCAAGACACCTTGTAACGGCAGCCGCAGCCACAACAAAACTGGATAGTGTCTGCCGCCGATCGGCATGTTGCTAATCGCCATATTAATGTTGGCTGGAAAGACAGCCACGTAAAGAGCGATGAGGCCCCATCCTGCCGCCTTGCGGACGCGCGGTACAAGCAACCCAGCGCCGCCCAAGGCTTCGCAAACTCCACTGACATACACCAGCGTCAGTGGCTCGGGCAAAAAGCGTGGCACAATGCTAACAAATGGCTCGGGTGCTACCACATGCAGCACGCCAATCCCAACCATCGCGCCCGCCAGTGCCCAGCGTGCAACCGAGCGAATCATTGGTGTGTTAGTCAATCATCTATCTCCCTGGCATCCTGCGACATTCTATCATTGAACTGGCCGCTATCGCCCTTGCGCTTTACACACATTTGTGCTATAATGCGTCCGGTTGAATCTGCTCCACTCACCTGTATCAGAGTAAAATCGAAAAGCGTAGTTGTACCATGTACCAGAGTTGAACGTGAATGTACCAGAATCGGTGGGTCTTGTACCAAAACTGAACGTGAATGTACCAACCAGTTGGTACATGTACCAGCTTTTGTACCACATATCCATCGCATGTCGTCTCGTTCGCCGGGAGCGCTCTATTGTTCCCATTGATCCTGTTGTTAAATCATTGTTATCGCCTTGTTTTTCCATTCATTTTTTGTAGGGAGAGCAATGCTTTACTACGCGTTTGACCTTGTTCCGTATTGCTCCTGAATCTCGAAATAGCGCGTCCTACTGCGGAAAGCTAGTAGCCCTCAATTCTCATTGCCAGCAACGCATATTGGAACATCCTCATCACCTCATCAATCCGAGGAATCTGCGATGAAGCTTTCTATGATAGAGCGCTGGAGTTTCTTGGTCACGTATCTTAAGCCGCAACAGCGCCGCGTCCTCCTGCTCTGCACGCTCTTGTTCATCAGTATTGCGCTGCAGTTGGCCAACCCCCTCGTCTTGCGCTACTTCATAGATACTGCCCAGGCCGGTGGAGCGACGCGTAACCTCATTCTGGCCGCGCTCCTCTTCATCGGTGTCGCGTTGGTCAACCAGCTCTTCTCGGTTAGTGCCACATATGTGAGCGAGAATGTCGGCTGGACTGCCACCAACATGCTTCGAGCTGACCTGTTGCTCCATTGTTTGCAGCTCGATCTCGCCTTTCACAAAGCCCGCACACCGGGCGAGCTTATTGATCGCATCGACGGCGATGTTAATGCCCTGGCCACCTTCTTCTCAGAGTTCGTGATCAAAGTCTTTGGAAATGCCCTTTTGTTGCTCGGCGTACTCATCGTACTCTGGATTATTAATTGGCAAGTGGGCCTTGCCCTGACCGTACTCGCTTTCATCCTGGTCATTCTTTTACTGCGCCTCCAAAGTGTCGCAGTGCCCTATTGGAAGGCGGCCCGCCAGTCCAGTGCCGACCTGTTTGGTTTCTTAGAAGAGCGCCTCGCGGGCACCGAGGATATTCGCGCCAGCGGCGCAGTGGCCTATACGATGCAACGCCTCTATGCTCTCATGCGCATCCGTCTGCGGACCGAGCGCAAAGCATTTCTGATTGGCTCGTTTACTTGGCTAACGCCGCTTCTATTCGCCGCGGTCGCGATCGCCGTGACATTTGTCTTGAGTACGGGCCTGTTTCACCGGGGTGTCATTTCATTGGGCACGGCCTATGTGATCTTCTTCTATGCCCAAATTATGCTGCAACCGATCCGCATCATCACACGACAGATGGACGAATTGCAAAAAGCAACTGCGGGCATGCTCCGTATCCAAGAACTCTATCAATTCAAGGGCACGATCAAGGATGGCGACGGCGCACGCTTGCCGTCGGGTCCGCTTGGACTCTCTTTTGACGAGGTTGCGTTTGGCTACGAAACCGACGATCATGTGCTGCACGCCATCTCCTTCGCCATCCCTGCTGGCCGCACGCTCGGCATCCTCGGCCGGACCGGCAGCGGCAAAACGACGCTGACACGGCTCTTGTTTCGCCTCTACGACCCGACCGCCGGTACGATCCGTCTTGCCGGTACCGACATTCGTACCGTTCGGGTGACCGATCTTCGCCACCACATCGGCATGGTCACGCAGGATGTCCATCTGTTTGAAGCCAGTCTTCGTGACAACCTGACGTTCTTCGATGACGCAATTCCCGATGCCAGGATCATGCTGGTCCTGACCGATCTCGGCTTGCTGCCTTGGTTCCACTCACTCCCCCACGGCTTGGATAGCATCTTGGCCTCGGGCAGCGGTGGCCTTTCATCGGGGGAGGCCCAAGTGCTGGCCTTAACCCGCATCTTTCTCCGCGACCCCGGTCTAGTCGTGTTGGACGAGGCCTCCTCGCGCCTTGACCCCGCAACGGAGCAGTTGGTTGAGCGCGCTGTCGGCACACTTCTCCAAAACCGGACCGGCATCGTAATCGCCCACCGGTTGCATACGGTGATGCGTGCCGACGATATCCTCATTCTAGAGGATGGACACATCTATGAATATGGTCCGCGTGATCGGTTAATGACCGATCCCCATTCCCGCTTTTCGCAGTTGCTCCGCACCGGCCTGGAGGAAGTCCTGGTATGAAAACCTGGCGCTTTTACCTGCAACTCATACGCTTTGTGCCGCTGATATACTCCATCAACCTCGCCTGTATCATTGTGGTATTGGTGCTTGAGATGGTGCCGGGCCTCCTTGGGCGCGAGTTCTTTAACGGTCTGAGTGGTAGTGCGCCGGTCCACCTCAACCTCTCGACCATCGTCGTCGTGCTGATGATCTCGGCCCTAACTCGTGTGATCCTGACCTTCGGCTTACCTGCGACCAATACAACTTTTGTATTTACGGCCGGCGCCCTCCTCCGAAAAAACATGTTTG
>JBBRHB010000505.1:0-4298 GCA_038223355.1 Chloroflexales bacterium | reverse complement strand
AGTGGGCTGGCGATGGTTCAGACCCTCCTGGGCGCAGGTTGGCACGACGAAGCGCGCGCGCTACTCCGCCAGTTAACGCTCCTAACCCCCGCATCAATCGGACCTTGGCTCCACTTGTTTGCGCTTGACCCATCTGCTCTGACGAACCGTGGGTTGATCGAAGCATTTGTTAACCATCATGCGTGTCATCCTGTCGCGCAAGCAATGGCTTTGCACTTACAACATGGTGGCCCACGCCGCGACCTCTCTATCAGCAGCTCCACTTCGGCTAGTACGGAGCCCAGCAAAGTTGAGCGTCTTGGGACTATCTAATTCAAGCTGGCTGGACGACGCCGCGACAGATTGAGGAGGCACTGACCGAACAGCAGCACTTACGCGCCACAAAGATAGACCGGCGCCTTGGTACCATCTTGCTGATGCGTAACTCTGTAACGCCGAAACAACTTGCCACGGCCTTGCGACCTGGACTGCTGGCAAATCATGGCGGACTAGGCCATGTTCTGGTGCAAGGCCGTATCCTCCCCGCTTCGCAAGTCGCGAACGCACTTGCGCGCCAAGCCATGCTTTCAGTTGCGCACGAACGGACTTATGTGGAAGCCTTGGCAGCTTACCATACCAATGGTGTTGGGCGTTACGTCCGTCGCTGGCTGAAACTTCCGACCCGCCAGGCAACGCCGCGCCTTGGCGAGGTGCTGGTCGAGATGGGCCTCCTAACCCAGACCCAGATCACGACTATTTTGCGCGAACAAACGCAACCGGTACCAAACAGTTCCAGTCGTCCTGCGTAGGAGCGAGCAGCTCTGCAGCCATCAGCACCCTTTTAGACGCCGCTCATCCATGCCGGTTTCTTACCAATGAACGGCCACACCGATAAACTCCTCGCGTTGGTTGAGCAGCCCCTCGTACATTGTCTTCAACTCGCTGCCATGAATGTCATGGGTAATGATATCGTCAATCCGCAGCTTACGGCTCTCGATAAAATGGATCAGTAGGCGCATCGCTCGGTCGCGCACGAACGGAAACTTCTCACGGGCATCGATCCCAATGGCCGAGCCATGCGCACCGATCAATTGGATTGACCGGCCGTGCAGGTTCCAATAAAAATCGACATCGCCCGCCATCCCACGCGGGCTACCGACCATGACGACCTTTCCACCGTCCGCCACCACATTCATCGCAGTATTCACCGTGTTTGGTGCGCCGGTCGCATCCACTACGATGTCCGGCAGTTGACCACCGTTGATCTCGCGGAGTGCAGCACGTGGGTCCCCCGAAGTTAAATCGAGGGTTGCGACGCCCGGCATGCGTGCTACAAGTTGCCGGCGTTGTAGCACGGGGTCGACGCCGATCACTGGATAGGCTCCCGCAGCCGCGTACAGACGCAAGGCTAGCTGGCCGATCAAGCCGAGACCGAAGACGGCTACCGACTGGCCAATAATCTGACCACTTTGCACGAGCGCAGTGAGCGGGAAGCGCGCGAGTGTCGCGAAGGCGGCAATCTTGGACGGCACCTCTTCGCCGATCCGTGCGACTAACGTACGGCCACCACCAAGATCGATCAGACCATGGGTTGCGTGGCGCGCTTCGTAAATTACACGGTCACCCTGGGCATACGTAATCACATCCTCGCCGACCGCTACCACCCGACCGACACCACTATAACCAGGAGCGAACGGAAAGCGTGGCCAGCTGCGGGTGGGATCGTTCAGCCATTGGTGGATCCCCGTGTAAACCGCCAACTCAGTTCCCGCACTAACCGCACTCGCCTCGTTCTGAATAAGGATTTGTCCAGGTCCAGGCGTGGGCAGCGGGTAGTTTTGGATCTCGATCGCATAGGGCTGCGGCATGACAGCGCGGGTACCCTGTTCCATGATGGAACCTCCGAACTGAGGACATTATTGTGCCGTCCAGCCACCATCGATCGTCAGTACCGAACCGGTCATGAAGCTCGACGCAGCCGAAGCCAAGAAAACGATTGCGCCGCCCAGTTCGTCGGGATTGCCCCAGCGCCCGAGCGGAATCTTCGCCACAAAGGCCTGAAAGGCAACCGGATTGTCCATTAATGGCCGGTTTAGTTCGGTCAGGAATGGGCCGGGCGCGAGGGTATTTACGGTCACGCCATGGTTAGCCCACTCTAGGGCCAGGGTCCGCGTGAGTTGGATCACGCCGCCCTTCGCAGCCGTATAGGCCGGCCGTTCTGGCATACCGACGAGCCCGAACATTGAGCTGATGTTAATAATGCGGCCCCAGCCCGCTGCCATCATGCCAGGTGCGACAGCCTGGCTACACAGAAACGAGCCCGTGAGGTTAACGTCCAGTACTTGGTGCCACTCTGCCAGTGAAAACTCGACGGTGGGCTTACGAATATTTGTCCCTGCACTATTAACCA
This sequence comes from Chloroflexales bacterium, assembly GCA_038223355.1. Classification (GTDB taxonomy): domain Bacteria; phylum Chloroflexota; class Chloroflexia; order Chloroflexales; family Kallotenuaceae; genus JACDGP01. Next base: position 1,909 of record JBBRHB010000505.1, on the reverse strand, counting down.
GGATGTCAAGTCGTCCGAGTTGCCCATGAACCTGTGCAACCGCTGTTCGCACCTGCTCAGGATCGGTGACATCGGCCTCGACGGCAATGACGCGCCGCCCACTCTCCTGCGCCACGGCGTTCGCCACCGTTTGAGCCGCCTCGGCATGCCGCCCAAGGAGTGCTATATCGGCACCGGCACCTGCCAGTGCTCGTGCAAAGACCTTGCCCAAACCTCCGCTCCCACCGGTAATAAGAGCAACACGACCCTCAAGCTGGAAAAGATCGAGTGGAAAGCTGGTCATTGTGCGGTGACTTCCTTATGCGCTAACGACTGCAAGTATCGGACGCTTGCCTCGAACTGTTCCATCTCGTAGGCTGCTACCTCCTCGCCCGGTGCATTACGCTCCCACGGGGTCTGCCACGGTTCGCCCTCAGGCCGCGCGTGACGTGCTAGCAGCCGTAGCGTTGGTACAACCTCGCGCACATCGCGCGGCGGATAAGTATGCCACCACTCTTCCTCCAATAGCCGGATATGTCGTCCATACAGCGCCGCTAGCTCGATATGCAGTGTAGCCGAAGGCGCAACCTCATGCAGCAGTGCTAACATCGCCGGCCAGTCGATCACGCCCTGCCCGAGTGCGCAGCGCACCAAACGATAGCCCGACGGCGTCGCGAAAATCTGGTAATCCTTGAGGTGAACATTGCGGATCAAGGGGCCGAGCTTTCGCGCGAACGCGAACGGCTCCTCACCGACTGCCAGTGGATTAACGACATCGAACGTAACTCCTATCCGTTTCCCGCCCGCCTCACACAGTGCGAGCAACTCGTCGGAGGTGGCGTCTTGGTGATTTTCAAGTGCAAGGACGAGGTCGTGTGCCTCTAGTATCGGCACGAGCCCGACGATGCGCTGGCGCATCTCATTAAGATACGTTGTCCACTCCCCAAAATCTCCGCGCGCCCCTTCGAGAATCGTGCTCAGCATGACCCGGACGACACGCGCACCCACCTCTGCAGCTACGGGCAGCAGTTCATGCAGCATTGCGTGGTCAACCACGCCAGCATCGACGACCAAGCTTAGGTCACGTTCTGCTAACTCAGCGCGCAATCGGTTGATTGTTGCCGACGAGAGATCGGGCAATGTGCTGAGGAGTGGTAGTTCAACACTGCTCAGAGAGTGCAGCGCCGCAAGGTTGATCAAGCCCCAGCCATCAAGTCGCTGGGCAACTCCCGGCTGTCCCGGGCGTTGAGCAAAGCCGCAACTATACGGAAACGAGTAGGCAGCGACGCCAAAACCGGCGCGTCGCCTGCCGAGTGCATCGCTCAATGTACGGGGACTTTGATCATTATCAGGATATGGTAGCATCGGTCATCCTCGCGCCTGAAACTGCAATTCTACTGCAGAAAAAGGGGTCTTGACAAACAGGTCGTCGATAGAGGATGACAACGCAACAGTGGCTCAGCTGTAATCCGCTCGACGCCAAAACGCTCGGCTACCTGGCGTCCACGCTCTATGTCGTCGTCGGCGAGGGCGACGAGCCGGGCGTGCTGACACGTTGCAACGTCTGCGGCGAACGAAAACGCCCAATACCAGTGGTCAAGGCTGATAAGCCCAATACGAAGTGGAGAAGTGACCATGGCAACTCCTTATTCGTGGGTGCAGAACGGCGCGTTACGACGGGACCGTGTCAGGGCGCCTTAGCAAGCCATCCGTGCAGCATAGACCGCATCACGCGGCAGTCCTCGGTCGGATCGTAGCTTTCCGGCTCGTGCTCGACGCTGTAATCACCGGTATAGCCCAAGCGCGTGAGCGTCTCGACGCACTGCTCCACAGCTACGACCCCGCGCCCATACCTACAAGTTTGATGTGCGCCCGGTGCCAACACGTCCTTGAGATGAACGTAGACGATCACCTCTTCCAACCGCGTAAT
>JBBRHB010000504.1:0-4300 GCA_038223355.1 Chloroflexales bacterium | reverse complement strand
AAATATACCTTGCAAAGCCACTTGTGAAGGTCGCCCAGCCTTGAGCATTAATCATATAGCCCTCGAAGCCCGAGAGCTGCTCAATGAACAGAATGCCGCTCTTGCCCATAGCAAACGCGCCCGTAGCAAAGCGGTCGGCATCATAAATGTTGGGGCCAACAACGGTTAAGCTCACAATCTCGTTGAGAGATTGTGCATCGTCCTTGGGATTATAGATATGCTGTCCCCGCACATACGTCCCCGACGTTGCAACGCCGCATTCACTCACGTGCAGGACTTTCACGATCTCCCGCATGTTAAAGGGATTGCGAATACCCACTCGCCAATCCTGGCCAGAACTATTTTTTCCGGCAGCCTGGATATCGCCGCCTGCATCGACATAATAGTTTTTGCATCCTGCTTGCTGCAACATGCTGGCAGCATTGGCGATCGCCCAACCCTTGACCACGCCAGAAGGGTCATAGATCCCGTTGCGCCTAATATCAAAGTATCCGTTGGTTGCCTGTTTAGTTTGTTCTGCCAGTTCGAATATGGTTTGCATGTCGGCGCTTGCCTGCTCAACCGTAAGTGCGCCTTGGTTGATCAGGCTGATCTCGCTGTTGTCCTGGTACGTACTAAACTTCCCATCAACATAGCGAAAATACCCAAACACAGCCTCAAGGCTCTCCACCATCACCCCGGCATCGACCACTTCAACCGTGACCGGCATGCCCATCAGGATATGTGTCTCTTTCACGATTAGCTCTTCGCACTATTAAGCGCCGCTTGCAGTGACTCGACAAACGCTTGGCTTGTTAGAGTCGCGCCAGAGACAATATCCACATTTGCATTCTGGGCCTGGATCGCCTCCTCTTGCAAATAAGGCATCGCCTGGGAATTAATGCGCTGGGATGTGCGGCGATCATGTGGGTAATCTAAGAACTGGACGTTCGCAATTTTGCCCTTCTGGATGACCGCTTTGACCTGCAGGGGACCATAATAAGCATCGGCCACCGAGCCGGTATACTCCCCATCCTTATACTGAGTACCTGCTACCTGTGGTGCTATGGTGGGTACGGGCGTATCTGTCGGGGCCGGTATCGGGGTCGGTAAAGGAGCATCTGTAGGTGTAGCTACGGCTGCCGTCGGAGCCGCCTGCGGGGCAGTGGGTACGAGTGTTTCTGTTGGTACAGCTACGCTCGTCGCGGGTACCGGTATTTCTGTAGCACTTGGCACCGGTGTCGCAGGCACGAGCGGCGTCTGCGAGGGCACCACCAATGCGATGGCAGTCTGTTCCGGCACGCTACCGTTGATGGGTGCCGTGGTGTGGACAATGCGGTCATGGAGGGCATATGCCACAAACGTAAACACGACAAAGCCGGACACAAAAAACTTTTTTATCGTTCGGGCAACGTTAGCCATTACAGTTTCCTACCTCAGTCGCTATATAGATATAGTGTAGATGATAGGACGTCCCAATCGTGTTAAATCGTACTCTCCACAGCTTAAATTCAGCTTAAAGGTTGTACCAACTATAAAACTCCTGAATATCGCACGTCGTCTTAAGCACCCGGTAGGGGAAACACTGCTCCACACCTGCCAATGTCGTCTGCTCCTCGACACATGCTAGAAATGTGGAGGCAACCGGTTGGCGCAGCTCGCCGGTACGATGAAGAAATTGCCCCCATAGCGACAGAAACTGGAACTCATAACCCGCCGGTGCGAGCGCCGCACTAAACGATGGCGGGTATAGCCGCTGATAGGCCTGGATGTTATAGAGCCAGGAATTACCACGTACCAGCTTCGCCTCAGGATGCCGTTTCCTGACGGTAGCAAACATGGTCCGTAGTTCCTGCATTCGCTCCGGCATGCGCTCCTTGCTGAGCGCACTACTCCCGCTCATATCCCGCGCCTCAAAGTGAATGCGGATAGTCGCCGCGTCAACCCCATAATCATAACGAAAGCAACCAAAAAGATCGGGCGGAACAAATGGCTGGGCGCGGGCTAGAAAGCACTGCTCAGTCCAGTCTAGCGGATCGACCGTCTCCCCGAGGCCCTGCACGTACTCTCGCCAGATCGGATCATCGGCATCAAACGACCGTGTCAGCCCGAAGGCAGCGAGGTAGAGAGTTGTATACTCAAGAAGCGCCGTCGCCAAAGGGATCTGCATGACTCTAGCCACTGTCGCACCGAAGCGTAGTTGCATTCCCAGATACTCGCGCGTAAACTTCATCTTGAAATCCTTATGAACGCATCACACATTGGTGGACCTATGCTATACATACCCAGTTGCACATCGGTTCATATCTGCTATCTTACCTAGTATGAGCAAAGTCATCAGCCGTAAAGGTACGCCTGAAGCCCGGGAGCTGACCAAGAAGCAGACTGAGCTGGACACACTTGAGGGCCAGATTGCTCAGCGCGAACTCGACCTCGCGACGATGCAAGCCGAGCTACACGCGCTTGAGAACCAGTATCTACGCTTTGTTGGTGTTCGCTATGCCGAGCTCGACAATATCGAAGCCTTGATCGCCCAGCTCCGCGCGCGTCTCTTTCCGCAAGATACCGCAGCCCAGGAACAGGCTGCCGAGGCCCAGTGCCAGGCCCGCGAGTCCGCCGATGCCAGCAGTAGTGCTCCGCGTCAGGACGTCGCCTTTACCCCTTCTGACGAGCTTAAGCAGCAGTACCGTCAGATTGCCCGGCTGTTACACCCTGACCTCGTGACCGATCCGGAGGAACGCGAACGGCGTCATCGCTTTATGACGGAAGTCAACGCAGCTTACGCCGCCAGTGATGCCGCTCGCCTGCAAGCTATTCTAGCGGCCTGGCAGGATAGTCCGGAGTCGGTAAGCGGCGACGGCGTTGGCGCGGACCTCATCCGCATGATCCGGAAAATTGCGCAAGTGGAAGACCGTCTGACAGTCATTGATGAAGAAATCGAGGCACTCAAATCCTCGGACCTCTACGAGCTGTGCATCGAGGTTCAAGCTGCTGCAGCCCAGGGACGCGACCTCGTTGTCGAGATGGCAACGCTGGTCGATAGCCAGATCGCTGCGATATGTGAACAGTTTGCGGGACTGGTAAGCAAGGGGTGAATACGTGAGCGAACAACCGACGGAACAAGCTCAACTTATTCCAGCCGAAAACGCAGCCCTTGTGCGTGGGTCCGCACTCCTCGTCCGGCGTGGTTTGGTAGAGTTCCGATCTAGGCAAGCCCGGGCTGTCTTCGAGCGCGGGATTAGTGAGTTTCAAGCCGAAGACTACCAAGCTGCTATCGCCAGCTTTACGGAGGCTATTCGCCTCGATCCCAGCTACGACGCTGCCTATGAATGGTGCCACCGGGCCTATAGTAGCCTGAGTAAACTGCCTGAACTCATTGCCGTCTATACGAATATGCTCCGGGCCGACCCGGCCTCGGCCCGTGCCTACTACTACCGCGGCTACGCCCGCGATTTCACAAATGCCGCCGCCCTGGCCGACTATACCGAGGCCATCCGCCTTAACCCTGACTATGGTCTCGCCTACTACATGCGGGGTCTGGCACACTTCCTCGCGCCTAAGGGCGATGCTGCCGCCGCCATGGCCGACTTTTCACACGCCATCCGCCTCAATCCGGCGCGGCAGGATACCTATCTGTTGCGCAGCCTGTTATACCGGAAAGTCGGCAACTATGATGCGGCCCTAGCCGACTGTAGCACAGCAATCGCGCTCGATCCCAGCTACGCCGCCGCCTACTACGACCGCGCTGATACCCATAAAATGCTGGGCAACTTCGCTGATGCGATCAACGATTACGAGCAATATTTGGAGTTAGAAGCCACCGCACTCCCTCGCCGCCGTGAGCTAGAAGCCACAATTAGTGACTTGCGCCACCAACTCCAACAAACACAGCAATCATCGGACTCATCTACTCCTCGCGCTGCCAAGACGTACCCGCATTAACATCAACGACCCAGCCTGCCCCACCAATAATCTAGACCCGCGCCCCCGGAGCGCGGGTCTAACACAATTATTCTCCTGCAAGCCGTTGTGCTATGGCCGCAGTGACGTTTGTCGCCACAATAACTGGCTATAGCATGCTTACTCCACCGTCACCGACTTCGCTAGGTTGCGTGGCTGGTCGACATCAGTACCACGGCGCAGTGCACAATAGTAGGCCAGCAACTGTAGTGGGATCGTGTTCAAGATTGGCGTCAGCCACGGCAGCGTCGGCGGCACCTCAATCACCGTATGCGCCATCTCGCGCAGCTGTGTATCTCCTTGGGTCGTAATGACAATCACCTCACCGCCACGCGTCTTAACCTGCTGGACGTTGGATACC
>JBBRHB010000503.1:0-4303 GCA_038223355.1 Chloroflexales bacterium | reverse complement strand
CCAGCCCGGGTTGCTCAACTGCCCGCCCAAGTCTGCGGATTGCCGCGACTGCAACCCCCGACGTGTCGCCGAGAAAGAGCGGGCCAAAGGCGCGGTCGAAATCTTCGGTCGTTGTGGCCGCTCCTGTCCAGGCCATCTCGGCTCCGAACAGGTAGCTGTACCAGGAGTGGCCGAGCGGCTGGTAATGGCCCATATCACCCCAGTCGGTGTTCAGCATACCGACAGCCCCGGCCGCGATGCCGTCGCGAACGTAGTTGCGGATATTGGTGAGTGAATTGTCGATGCGTGGGAAGAGGGTGTTCCAGGTTGAGGTGCCCGGACAAACATAGAACGGGCGCCCTGTCCGCGCCAGACTAGCAACGCTTTCGTATGTACTCTCTGCCTCGTACTGCCAATCCAGCAGGATAATATCCTCTGGTAGCTCGGAGATAAGCTCGGGATAGTTGTGGAGCACATCGGCCCAGATCATAATCTGGCGTCCATGCCCCGCAGCCAGCGCATGCAGTTTCAAAATATGATTAAGATAGACACGGCCAAAGCCGCCTTCGGCGGCCAGTGCCTTCGCCTGCCCACGCCCATGATCCCACGTTTCATCAGAGTCAACGTTCAAGATCGGCACTGAGAAGGCCGGCAGCATGTCCCCATAGAGGTCGTCCAGGAACTGGTAAGACTCGGCCAGCGCCGGAGTAATACTCCAGCGCCACGATGTCTCAGCCAGATGCTCGTAGGCCGGCAGGCTCAGAATATGGCGCATATGGCCGGTCGATTGCAGGTTGGGCACAAGATCGATGTACCGCGCTCGACAAACCTGATCCAAGGCGAGCATGTCGTCGGCGGATAGCGATCCTGCTTCGGCGCCAATCGTCGGATGCGACGGAAAGCGGAAGGTATGTTCGGTATACAGTTGTAATTGGTTGAGTTTATAGTGCGCCAGTACGTCGGCCAGCTGCTCTAAGGTCGCGCGGGTCGGCACTTTACCCCGTGACACGTCAAGCATGACACCCCGATGGAGCATCACCGGCGCGTCGGTGCATTGACAGGCCGGTAGACGGCGACCATGAGTGCGGAGCAGTTGCTTCAGCGTCTGGACACCATAGAACACGCCAGCCTCGTCCACGCCCACGATCACGATCCCGTCGGCCATGATGGCCAGGTGGTAACCCTGCGCACCAAGTGGCGTAGCATTACCAGCGTCTGGGAGCGATATCGGATCATCGTCCTGCCCGTGTAGGCGCAGAGTGATGGTGTTGTGCTGGCGGGTCATGCGCAGCCCTTTGACAATGGGCGCGTCGAGACCACACACATCCAGAATCATCTGTTGCAGTTCGCGGGCAGCAAACAGTGTCGCATCACTGGCGGTTGTCGTGAGTAGCAGCGTCGTATCCCCGTTAAGATCAAAGCTACCTGAAGCCCATGTGAACTGGCGTGGCTGAGGAATAAGCGTCGGGAGTTGTGTGGCCATCATTGCTCCATACCTATAGACGATCGTTATTTAGCGCTGATCCGTGAGGACGGCACGGGCCGCGTAATAGCCGCACATGCCGTGTACACCCCCACCGGGGGGCGTGGACGAAGAACACAGGTAGATACCGGGGGCAGGCGTCGAATACGGAACCAAGCGCGCGGTTGGACGCGTCCACAACTGGCGCAGGTCTTGAATGCCACCGTTAATGTCGCCACCGATATAATTGGCGTTATGCTGCTCCATAGCGCGTGTATTCATTACGCTACGGGCCAGGATTCGGTCCTTGAAGCCCGGCGCGAAACGTTCGATCTGGCGCTCGATTGCCAGGGTCATATCGACGGTCGAGCCATGCGGTACATGGCAATAGGCCCACAGGGTTTGCTTGCCTGCTGGAGCGCGCGACGGGTCGAATAACGATTGTTGCGCCAGGAGTACGAAGGGCTGCTCGGGATGGCGGCCCTGCGCGACTTCGGATTCGGAGTGTGCAATTTCGGCAAGCGTACCGCCGAGGTGCACCGTGCCGGCCCGCAGTGCCTCGGCAGCGCGCCACGGCAGCGGGCCATCGAGCGCATAGTCCACCTTGAAAACACCGGGACCGTAGCGATAATGCTCAAGCTTGCTCCGGTAGCTTGCCGGCAGCCGGTCGCCCGCGATCCGTAACAACTGGCGGGGGGTAACGTCGAATACGATGGCACGGGCCGATGGTAGTTCGGCTAGGGCCGCGACCGGCGCGCCGGTTTCGATCACGCCGCCCAGCGCCCGCAAGTACGACGCGAGCGCATTGGCGAGTTGCCCGGAGCCGCCCGCGGCCACCGGCCAACCCACGGCATGGCCAAGGATACCCAGTACCAGCCCGAAGGCGGCGGTCGCCGGCTGATCGAGCGCTTGAATCGAATGCGCTGCCAGGCCAGCGAACAAGGCGCGGGCCCGCTCGTCTTTGAAGAGCCCTCGCGCAAGACCGTCCGCTGAACGGATCGCCTGCAGTCCAAAGCGCGCCAACGCGAAGGGATGACGCGGCACGGCCAGCGGTCCGAGCAGCGAGCCTTCAAGGTCGCCCCAGCCGGCAACGAACGGTGCCATGAGGTTTTGGTAGGCTGTGGCATCAGCACCCAAGGTTGCTGCCGTCGCGGCAAGTGAGCGTTCCAGCGTCGCGGCAGTGCCGTCGTCGAAGGGATGGGCCAACGCCAGTGGTGGATAGATCCAGCGCAAGCCGTAGGCTTCCAAAGGCAAGGTCCGAAAGAAAGGGGAAGCCACGCCTAGTGGGAGCACTGCCGAACAAATATCATGCTGAAAACCGGGGAGCGTGACTTCGGCCGTCTGCATGCCGCCACCAATCGTGGCTGCTGCTTCACGGACCAACACCGACCGCCCGGCCCGCGCCAGCGTAATCGCAGCGGCGAGGCCGTTGGGTCCCGATCCTACAACAATCGCATCATATGCTTGGGTTACCATGCCAAAATAGTATACACGAATGCCTTTATCATGCGGAAAATCGAGTTATACTTTGTCACCATGAGAGGATCGAGTATTCGCCACCTGTGGCCTTACCTTCGTGGTCATCATAGTTGGTTGGTCGGGTGTCTAGTTTATGCGCTGGTGGGCGCAACCGCGAGCGCCTTTAGTCCCTACGTCCTTGGTCGCGCGATCGACGAACTCCAGCGCGGCTTGCGCTTGCCGGTAGTCGCCGAGTATGCAGTGGCCTTGTTGGTACTGGCTGCTACACTGGCCATCTTTCGGTACTTGCTACGCATGCTAACCGGTACGATGGCTGCCACCGTCTCTTATGAAATGAGCCAAGACTTGTTCGTCCGGCTGCTGGTGCTGGACCGGGCGACCTATGCCGAGTTCGGTACCGGCGATTTGCTGTCGCGGGCGACCATCGACTTCATCTACGTCTGGCGTTTCTTCAGCGCCGGCTTCCAAATGATGCTTCATTCGCTGGTTCTCCTCGTGATCGGCTGCGTGCTGATGGCGTTCGCCAGCCCCTTGCTCGCGCTGATCGTCTTCGGCTCCCTGATGGTCTCGTTGACCGTCCAGGTGCGCTTTGGCAAGGTACTGGAAAACTCCTTCGACCGCGTACAGCGCAATATGGCACTCATGTCGGCCTTTGCTCAGGAGCATCTCACCACGGTCCGTATGGTCAAAGCCTATCGCCAGGAAGCACCGGTGGTCAACGCCTTCGATACGGTTCTCGGTGATTATGCCCGGAGCAACCTCCAGTTTGTGCTGCGTAGTGGCGTGATCACACCACTACCGGGCACCGTTGTGCGACTAACGACTGCCATTGTATTAGCACTGGGTGGCGTGATGGTGATCCAGGGCGGACTTACGGTCGGACAGTTAGTGCAGTTTATTGTGTACCTGGGGCTGCTCAACAACGCCGTGATTCAGATCAGCCAGGCCTTTGAACGGCTGCAACAAGGTGCTGCTGCAACCGGTCGCATCGCTGAGATCCTGCATCGTGGGGCACGGATTGCCGACGCACCAGATGCGCAGACGCCCCCCATCACCGGTCGAGTGCAAATGCGCGGTGTCGGCCTCAAAGCAGGCAATCGCTGGCTGCTCCACGATATCAGCTTCGATGTGCAGGCCGGGAGCACCGTCGGCATCATTGGCGCAACCGGAGCGGGTAAATCGACACTACTGGGACTAATCGCCCGTGTCCAGGACCCCTCTACAGGCCAGGTGCTAATCGATGGTGTTGATGCACGCAAGCTAGCACTCCACACACTGCGGGGTGCTCTGGCGATTGTGCCCCAGGAATCCCTGTTGTTCTCTATGTCGCTGCGCGACAACATTACGCTGGGGCTATCTGGAGTACCCGACGCGCTGGTCGAG
>JBBRHB010000502.1:0-4312 GCA_038223355.1 Chloroflexales bacterium | reverse complement strand
GCTCGCGCCGCCCAACGGGCGAGGTGCGCTGTACAACTGTTTGAAAGTTCATGTTATTGTCTCATCTATTTATTCATTTATGCGCATAATCAATATCAGCACTATACCATGATGAAACGAGGAGATCAAGGGGATAGGCAGTTGGATTTTGTGTTAGGATCTTTGGTTGGGCGCGGCGCGTACCTAACAGGCGAGCAGCGTTGCACAGAAGGTCATTTAAATAATGAAAGCAATTACCATGTGCTTACGATTTCGTTGGGCTGCAACGGTCACGCTACTCCTATTGCTGGTGGGATGCGGTGGGACGGGAGCGGGCGGCTTAGGCTTGGGCAAGACCGTGGGGGGTGGGACAGCAGGAGCGGTAAGTGGTTGCCCCGACGCGCCAGGGCCGATCACGGGCCCGCTCGTCTTTGGAGCAGATCAGAACGGCTTAGCGGCGATGGCACTCGATGGGAGCAATGTTACAACGCTTGTGAAACCATCGATTAATGACCGGGCGTATGATCCAGTTTGGTCGCCTGACGGAAAAACACTCGCGTATACATTTGCCCAGCCTTCTACGAATCCAAATCTCTCATGGCTGCAAGTGGGGAAGATCTGCGGGATGGACCAGGCGACAGGCAAGGGACGTATCTTGCTGCAGGCCACGAGCCCTAGCGAGTCGCTTGAGGATGCCACCTGGATGCCAGATGGGCGGAGTTTTATTGTGACCCATCATCAGCCGCAGCTTGACAGCCAGGGCAATTATAGCGGCGACGATGTCGCCTTGCAGCACATTGATCAAGGCGGTAAGGCACAGACGATCATCAAGGATGCGACAAGTCCGATGCTGTCGATGGATGGACAGCATCTGGTCTATGTACATGTCGATGCCAACACAAATGCCATGGTACTAATGGTAGCCGGAGCAAATGGACAACAGCCGCAGCCTTTGACCAACCAACGCTCGGCCTTTATTACGATTGTGGCTCCGCACTGGTCGCCGGATGGAACGCGGATCGTCTTTACGGCCAGCGGTGGGGCGAGTAAGGCCGAAGTAGCACCGGCCCGCGAGCGATCGCTCATCGAGCGCGTATTGGGGTTTGGTGTTGCCGAGGCGCATGGCTTGCCATCAGATTTGTGGATGATCGGGGCAGATGGGCAAAACCTGCAGCGCGTGACGAATAAAGGGCTCGATGATCCGCGTCCTACCTGGAGCCCGGACGGGCACTCAATCGTTTATGTCGGCGGTGGTTTCGGCGGCATCTACCGGCTTGACCCGGCAACCAAGAGTGAGCATGCCCTGTCGAAGCAGGGCTATTACGGCGGTATCGCATTGAAGTAAGCGATGGCTACGCAAGCTAGACCTATTCGACGCTCACCAGCTCCTCTTCCAGCGGTAGAGGCTGTTGATCGCCAGTGATCAGGGTGGTGGCCGAGGCAGCGATGAAGCCCGCGAATAGGGGGTGTGGCGCAGTCGGGCGTGACTTGAACTCGGGGTGGAACTGGGTGGCAACATACCAGGGATGATCTTGTAGCTCGATGATCTCGACCAGCCGACCATCCGGCGAGTGGCCCGAGACGATAAAGCCCGCGTCTTCAAGCTGCTGACGATAGGCATTATTGAACTCATAGCGATGGCGATGGCGCTCTTCGGTCATAGGACGATCATAGGCTTGCGCGGCCTTGGTGCCGGGCACGATCACACAGGGATAGTGGCCCAAGCGCATGGTGCCGCCTTTGTCGGTGATGTCAAGCTGATCGGGTAAGAAATCAATCACCGGATTGGGGGTCAGGGGATCGAACTCGGTTGAGTTGGCGTGTGGTTGGTGAAGCAATGAGCGAGCACACTCGATCGTAGCACAATGTAACCCCAGGCATAGACCAAGATACGGCAGGTTGTGCTCGCGCGCATAGCGGGCTGCGACGACCTTGCCTTCGACACCGCGTGAGCCAAAACCGCCTGGTACGATAATGCCATAGGCATCACCAAGCAATTCGGCCGGATCGTTGTTTTCCAACTGTTCCGACAAGATATACTTGATCTTTACGTCCAAACCTTGGGCCCAGCCAGCATGACGTAGCGCCTCACTAACTGAGATATAGGCGTCGGGCAGCTGCACATACTTGCCGACCAGTGCAATCTGCAACTCGCGCTTCGGCTGCTTGATCATGGTCACGAGCGATTCCCAAGCCTGGAGATCGATGGCATGGGCAGTAAGCCCTAATTCGTGCACGACATAGTCGTCCAGCCCGGCGGCATGGAGCACGAGCGGCACTTCGTAGATGGTATCGACCGTCGGCAACGCGACAACCGCCGCGAGGTCGACGTCGCCGAAGAGCGCGATCTTTTCCCGAATATCTTCCGTTACCTGATGATCTGAGCGACAAATCAGCACGTCGGGCGTAATGCCAACACGGCGCAGTTCCATGACCGAGTGTTGAGTCGGCTTGGTCTTGAGCTCGCCGGTCGAGCCGACGAGTGGCAGCAACGTCACGTGCACATATAAGACATTATCCTTACCGGCGTCTTTGCGCATTTGGCGAATCGCTTCCAGGAAGGGTAGGCTTTCAATATCACCGACCGTGCCGCCGATTTCGACGATCACCACATCGGCACCGGTGGCCTTGGGGACCGCTGCAATGCGCGCTTTGATCTCGTTGGTGATGTGGGGGACGACCTGGATGGTACCGCCCAGATAATCGCCCCGGCGTTCTTTTTGAATCACCGACGAATAAATTTGGCCGGTCGTTACATTGTTCAGCCGGGAGAGGTTCTCATCAATGAAGCGCTCATAATGACCGAGATCAAGATCGGTTTCAGCACCATCTTCGGTTACAAAGACTTCGCCGTGCTGGTAGGGCGACATGGTGCCGGGATCGACATTAATGTAGGGATCGAGCTTCTGAATCGATACTTTCAGCCCACGTGCCTTCAGCAAGCGTCCTAGGGAGGCAACCGTGATGCCCTTACCAACGGACGACACCACCCCACCAGTCACAAAAATATACTTCGCCATCTTCCGCTCCTACCAAAGACCAATTAAAAGCCGAAGGGGAAGGTCAGTCGACCTTCCCCTTTTATCGCTGAGGCAATCTACGTATACGTTGCGCGTTTCCCGCCGGTATTTGTCTACCCACGGAGCTATAGTATACCATGTTTAGGGGATGTGCTCCGTATAGTCTTACAATTTGCTGAGCTGTTGCAGCACAACCACATGCATCTCGGAGCCTTCGGGCGGCAAGGTGGCTGCAGTCACCGTTAGTTTTTCCTGGGGCGTCCATTCTTTGATGCCGAGCTCATGAGCTACCTTATCGAGCTGCTCGCCAGTGTCATACATGGGAACCACCAGACGCGGCTCGATCTCGCTGATGACCTCGGTCAGCTTGTTGGCGGCGAGGTGGGACGATGCGGGCACGAATAGCACGTCTACACTACCGATCTCTTCGAGCTGGTGGGCAGTCAGTGTGTGGCCAAGATCGCCAAGATGGCAGAAGGTGAATTCGTCCAGGTGAATCACATAGACCGTGTTGCGACCGGCTTCGGCCCCTTTCGCGTCATCGCGATACGTACGTACGCCATTAATCAGCACGCCGCCGACCTCGTATTCACCCGGACCATCCACGATGAAGACACGCTCGGTCATTGGTTTGACAAGCGCGGCGGCAGGGCGGGCATCGGCCTCCGAACTCCATGTAATGAGGTGGGCCGTGAATTTGCTGCCGTCGAAGCTAGGTGCGAGGGAGGGATCGGTCACGACTACGCCTTCCTTGCCTCTAATCCGAAAGCACCGTTGACCAAAATATTGAATATCCGGCAAAATAGAACTCCTTCAAGTCGTGATCGGGCCCGCTCCATTGGGAGCACTATGCGCAATCTCGTGCATGTAGCCCAGCACAATATGTTCCCGCGTCCAACCGTTGTCCAGGTCGTCGAGCAGGGCCAGTGGTACACCACGGTGACGTAGCTCGGCGAGTAGCCCAGCCTCGTTAACCGGCGATGCGCCAGGCAAGGGCACGGCTTCGGCACGCAGGTCGCCGTCTTCCCAATAGCGGTAGGCAAACATGTCCCGATCCGCCGCGAAGATGGCACACAACACGGGTTGCTGCAAACCACGAGCAAGCGTTTCGGCGACTTCCCACTCGGCATCGAGTCCCAACGAGGTCCAACAGGCGAGCCAATCTGCCTGTGGCTCGGACAATACAAAGGCGAGCGGTTCGCCCGGCTCGTTCAGGAGCGGCGTGAAGTCGGCGCGAATAGCACGGGTAGCCGCACGGACCAGGCCCTGGGAGGCTAAGGCTTCATCCAGAACGGCCGTCACTGCACCAAGCA
>JBBRHB010000501.1:0-4313 GCA_038223355.1 Chloroflexales bacterium | reverse complement strand
TGTTTCATCGTAACTCGCTCCATTGTGTAATCACCCAATGGACGATGCCAGTGGGCCTAATGTTGCAGTGCCGACCGATCACTTGACGCTGATCGCTTGGCACTGCTAGACTCAGGGCCAAGGGAGGCTTAGATGGACATAACAACGCTTTTCTTTGATCTCGGTGGGGTGTGTTTGTCGAACGGGTGGGACCATGAGCAGCGCCAGCAAGTGGCGAAGCAATTTGGCTTTGACTATGAAGCGTACGATGCTCGCCATCGCCAGGTCGTCGACTCATTGGAGCGGGGCCAGCTCTCGTTAAAGGACTACCTCGATTGGACATTGTTTTACGAACCACGACCATTTACGCGCCCCGAGGTCGAACAAGCGATCTTCGATCTATCGACACCGATCCAACCGACCCTTGACCTTGTGCGCCGTTTGTATGACGGCCGGCGCTATATGCTCGCGACGCTGAACAACGAGTCATTGGAGCTCAATAACTTTCGCATTAATAAATTCAAGCTCTGCGAGATCTTTACCGTCTTTTTCAGCTCGTGTTATCTCAATATGACGAAGCCCACGCCTACGATATACCGTCACGCACTGGATCTACTCCAACGGGAGCCGGGCGAGTGCTTGTTCGTAGATGACCGGCCAATGAATTGTGAGGTGGCATGTATACTCGGCATGCAAACTATCCAGTTCAAGGATGCTGACCAGTTGGCGAACGAGTTCAAGCAACTGGGGGTCGAGCTATGAGTGGTGGTAGTGCACAGGTTGGCGATCCTCGCAGTGATCTCAAGCGTGAGGCCGCAGAAGCCGCCTTGCAGGAGGTCCGAAGTGGTATGCGGCTAGGTCTGGGCACCGGCAGTACCGCACGTTTTGTGATAGAGGGTGTTGGGCGACTTGTCGCCCAGGGCATGCGCGTCACTGCCGTTGCAACCTCCGAGGCGAGCGTCGCGCTGGCACGGCAGTACGGTATCCCGCTGGCGGAATTAACGCCGGACGGTCTTGACTTGGCCATCGATGGCGCAGACGAGGTTGACCCGGCAGGTGGGTTGATCAAAGGCGGCGGCGGTGCCCTGCTGCGTGAAAAGCTGGTTGCCAGCGCGGCAAGCCGCTTTGTGGTTGTTGTGGATGAGAGCAAGCAGGTTACACGGCTTGGTAGTCACTTCAAAGTACCGGTTGAGATCGTGCGCTGGGGCTGGGAACGGACCGCCGCTCAGCTCGCAGCGTACCACCCAATGCTGCGCCGGGCTGCGGATGGATCGCCCTTTGTGACCGACAACGGTAACCTGATCTTGGATTGTGCGACGGGTCCGATGGAGCAGGCGCTCGCCGTGCACCAACAGTTGAAGAGTCTGGTAGGCGTGGTAGAGACCGGCCTCTTTATTGGAATAGCCCGGCGCGCGCTGATTGCGACAACCGGTGGTGTCAAGAGTGTGGAATTTGAGCAGTTAAGCGCCAAGCAAGCGTAGCACACGCTCGGGCTGACCGCGTAGTTCATCCCAGGCGCATGCGCCACTGCTGATGTCGTTCAGCAATTGAGCCAGCGCGCGGTTAACCGGTGCGTCGTGACCAACCGCGGTGGCCGCCTGCGCTACCGCGCCATACAAGCGGTTCGCCTCGTTTTGTGGGCTATGGCGGCGTAGCTCAAGCAGCAGCGAAGGCAGTTTCCCGCCCCGACCGCTGATGAGCAAGTGCTGTAATACAGGTTGGAGCAAAGATAAAGGGAGCCAGCGTAGCAGGGCGACGAGCGGCCTTACGAGGTTGCCCGGCAAATTGACGGGGCGCAAGCCGAGGCTATGCATCGTTCCCCATGCTTCCAAAAAGCTGGTGCGCTCAAGCTGCACCAGCCGTGGGTCAGCATAGACCTGTGCAGGCTCCCAATCCAGCAGAGCCGGTAGGCCATTGCCGAGCATATTTAGCAGGAGCTTGGACCACTTCATGGCACGCCAGCTAGCATAGACGCGGACATTGGGTACACAGAGGCTGATGAGCTGGCTGAGTTGTCCCATAGCATACGCTTGGGATTGTTGCACCTGCTGCATGGCTGCCAATCCGACGCCACGTTCTTTGGCGACCTGAATATGTGTGGGAGAGATGAATTCAACGGGCGTAGTGATCGTCCCGGCAATGATGTGGGACGCGGGAAGTGCAGCAGCCAGCAACTCCTCGTTGCCGAGGCCGTTCTGGAGGGAGAGCACCGTGTGTGGCTGGAGCTGTGCAAGAAGTTCTGCAGCGCCAAGTGTATCATAGCCTTTGACTGCCACAATCGCCAACTCAACCGCGGTGGTAGGCAGTTGAGCAGCGGTGACAATTTTGGGTTTAACGGTTAGCGTCTGGTCGTTGACGGTGATACGGATACCGGTACTCTGCAACAGTGCTGCATTCGAGCGTGCTAGCAAGACCACCGGTTGTCCAGCGGCGGCCAGACGCCCGGCAACCAGTTGACCAATCGCGCCCGCACCGACGACCAGTGTGGTCATGGCTTGAAGTAGATGATTGCTTTCCACACGGTCGTGACCTGATCGGCGAATATGACCAGCAGCTCGCCCTTCTTGGCGAGCTTCAGGGCGTAATCCACGGCCTCAAGCTCAGGCAGGATTGTTGTGATCTGATCCTCAGGCAGATCGCCTGCCAGGGCGCCCTGTTTGATTAGCTCCGCCGTTTGACCGGCAGGTCGTCCGCGTAAGCTATCATCCTGGCGGATGATCAACTGATCGAACATGCTAGCAGCCATGTTGCCCAGCCGTAGCAGGTCTTCGTCGCGGCGGTCGCCGGGACCGGCCATCACGCCGATGATGCGCGTGTAGCCCGGTGCCAGCTTTTGCAGCAGGTCGGTCATCATCTCGAAGGCAGCAGGGTTGTGGCCGTAATCCATCAGCACGCGGAAGGGGTGTTCGTCGAAAACATTTAGGCGGCCAGGCGTCTGGTAAAACGAGGTCGAGAAGGTGCGCAAGCCCTGCCGGATGGTCTCGACGGGAGTACCATGGGCATAGCTAATCGCCGTCGCGGCAAGGGCGTTAGCAACATTGGCGACGGCCTTACCTTCGAAGGTGGCCGGGATGAGATGTGTCCACAGCAAGGGAATATACTGCTCGTCGTGGTAGATCGCGATCATGTCACCCTTGACGCCGCGCTGTAAGACGACTGCAATACCGCCCTTGGCGATATGCTGCTTGAGATGGCCGGGGCCATCGTCACCTCCATGGAGCGAGAAGTAGACCGGCTTGCCACCAGCACGCTCCGCTAGCGCGGTACAGTGCGGGTCGTCGGCGTTGAGTACAGCGTAGCCGTGGCGGCCCACAACCTCCACCACCAGCCCTTTAACGTTGGCCAGCTCTGCCAGTGTATTAATCCCTGCGAGTCCGAGATGATCTTCGCGGACGTTAAGCACCGCGCCGACATCTAGCCGATCGTAGCCCAGTCCTTCGCGCAGAATGCCACCACGCGCCGTTTCCAGCACCGCAGCCTCGATCGTCGGATCTTTCAGTACCATGCGCGCGCTCCAGGGGCCAGTCAGGTCGCCGCGCATTAGTAATTCGCCGTCAATGTAGATACCGTCGGTCGTCGTTAGGCCGACGCGCAAGCCACTGAGCTTCAGGATGTGCGCGACCATACGCGCCGTGGTCGTTTTGCCATTGGTCCCAGTAATACCAATCATCGGGATGCGGGATTGGCTCCCTTCTGGGAATAGCATCTCGATTACCGGCTTCGCGACGTTGCGGGGCGTACCTTCAGAAGGCTGGAGGTGCATGCGGAAGCCCGGCCCGGCATTGACCTCGACGATGCCACCACCGGTATCACGTAATGGCTGCGAAATATCAGGTGTGATGATATCAATGCCGCACACATCGAGACCGATCACCCGCGCGGCGCGGCGCGCGATCTCGATGTTGTCGTAATGGATATCGTTGGTGCGGTCGATGGCCGTACCGCCCGTCGAAATGTTGGCCGTAGCACGCAAGTAAAAGATTTCGCCGGCCGGTAGCACCGTACGGAGGCTATAGCCGGCCTGATCGAGTAAGCGCTCGGCTTGCTCTTCGACCGTGATACGCGTCAAGACCTTTTCATGGCCGATACCACGCCGTGGATCGCGATTGGTGAGATCGATCAGCTCCTGGATTGTATTCTTGTCATCGCCCACAACGTGCGCTGGGACGCGCTCAGCGACAGCGACTACGCGATCATTGATCACCAGTACCCGTTGGTCGCGGCCGGGCATAAAAGTTTCGAACTTCAACGTTGAACGATATTCCCTTGCTACCTCGAAGCCACAAAGTACCTGGGCAGCTTCAAGGAGGCTTATGGTTACACCGCGACCGTGA
>JBBRHB010000500.1:0-4322 GCA_038223355.1 Chloroflexales bacterium | reverse complement strand
GGGCAAGCATATTGTTGCATGGCACAGCCTTGGTCGTCGGCGCGGCAGCGATCACTTTCTTAGTGCAGATCCGTGCCGATCGGGCCTTTTTCCAGGTCTATGAGCAGGGCGCATCGGCACTAGGTACGCCAGGTTATATTTCGTTGCGCACGTTGCTAGGCATAACCCCGCTAGCCGCCGCCGAGGCCCCTGCACCACCGCCCTGGGGTGCACATGTAGTCGCCGCCTGGCCCACCGTAATCACTCTGGCCTTCGGCCTGATGCTGCTACTGGCGGCTCTGTGGCTCTGGCGTGGACGCGGTGCGCGGGGCTTAGCGCTAACAATGGGTGGTGTGACCATCATCTATGCCCTTGGACTGCGCTATGTCGTCGCCTTTCCGTACGGCCATATGAAAGGACTCAGCTTTATCTCATTCTTGCCGCTCAGCCTGATCGCCGGCGGTACCGAGGTGCTCATAGAGCGCAGTCAAGTGCGACCGCTCCGCTGGGCCGTTACCGGCTTAGCCACAGCGCTGCTCTTGCTTGTTGTCACGGCGACAGCTTGGAGTTCGTATACACGGGTTGCAAGCGGGCCCACCCTGTATGGCCGCGAACAACTACGCCTGCTTGAGCTTGCAGCAGTTATCCCACCCGGGGTACCCGTGCTACTCTCCGGCTCTGAAGAGCTACGTGGCACCACGACCGGCTTGGTAGCATATGTACTGCGCGATCATCCGCTCATCGGTCGCACCGCCACCGGCTACCTGGTCTATGATCAGTTGCCGCCGGGAGCGACGGCACCCTACGCCTTACTTGGGCCACACGATGACCCCACTGCCTGGGGCTTCGTCCAACCTCCGCTGTGGCAGAGCCCACTTGCCGATCTTTACGCCGCTCCAGCCCAACGGCTGGCCCACTTACAAGGCCAAAGTGTGGCTGCCCCGTATCCTACCGCCTTACATACACCAACGTCCCTGCAGCTTGCCGAAATCAATCAGGGTGCGTACCGTACGCTTGACCAGCCACTTGATCTAGAGGTTGGTGCCAACACGCTAAACTGGCAAGTGGCCGCGGCTGGCCCAGCGGTATCGCGCACGCTCTTACTGGCCTTTGGCGCGACCCGACCGGGAACGGTGCAACTCCGTGGTGGGGGACTGACGCAAACGTTACAGGTCCCGGCTGGCGTCACGCTGCTGCCAACTGCGCCTTTTAATGCCCCGGCGACTATCCACCTCACCAGTGACCAACCAATTATTTTACGCTGGAGCGAGTTATATCCCCAGTCGCCGGTTGTTTCGCCCGTACCGAAAACACTCTTGTTGCAAACCACGACTGTTATCAACGCCAAGGGGTCAGCCGTGACAATCACTCCCGGCCCGACCAACGAGCGCCTGCGGCTGGCGCTGGAAATCTATGAAGATGCCGGTTACCCACGCCATTATGGTGCCGGCGTCTTTGATCTTGCTCCACATCAACTGAAGGTTGATCTGGCGGCGCGCCGAGTTACTGCTGATGACATGCTACTACCTTTTCAGTGGGAGCCGCGGCACGCTGGTCGTTATTGGGCAGCGCTCTGGGTCTACCAGGGCCAAACTCTGCTCCAACGCCTACCCTTGTTTCGTTTCACCGACGACGGCAAGACGGTCAGTGACATACAGCGTCTCCCGAGTAATGCTGCCTTTATTGCCTTGCCGGTTCCGGCCACGGCTCAAGACGGACATTTTGGTACAGCAACAGCCATCACCGGCACAACCTGGCTGGGGGCCGCGCCAGGTAGGCAGGCCCAACTATCCGTCTGGTGGCGGCCGCTCGGGCCAACGCCGCCGCTGCTTGTGACAGCCCAACTGCTCGACGCCGCCGATCACAAATGGGCACAATGGGATGGAGTACTGGGTGGTGATGCGACGCCGAGTGGTGGCTGGACTGCGGATCAAATCGTGCGTCAGGACATTCCTCTACAGCTTGATTCTCATACACCGCCGGGCCAGTATCGGCTCCTGCTCCGGGTCTATCAGCCCGAAAACGGCTCGCCCATTCCTTTCAGTGCGACGAGCGCCAACCTCGGGGCGGGCGATCTCGTGCTGCACGAAGTCGTACATTAAACTGGCACTTGAACTGTGATAATAGTAGGCCATTGCTGCACTGGAAGGTCTCGTAGTGTTTGGACATAGAATGCTGTGGATATGCTGGCTTATCGCGCTACCAAGCGTGCTATTGACGCTTCTGATCGTGTTACCCGCGCCGATCTATCAGTTGTGGCTTGTCGCTGTCGGGGTGAGCGAATGGAGCGTCTGGTTCGTCGTGCTCGGAATTGTTGCCCTAATTAGTGGTTTGCTGGCTATGCGTCAGGGCCAAATTGGAGCAAGCCTACCTATGCTCCTCAGCATGGTAACTATTGTGCTGGCCTTGCTGCCGGTCGTAACGGCCCAACAAGTAGCGAACCGTGCGGGCGGGCGGCTTTCCCTTGTACGCTACGTCGTTGGCTATCGCGCAAGCAAGCGGTTGCTGGAGGAGCACGATATTCTCTTCACAACCGCCAATAGCCAACCACTAAAGCTGGACATGTACCGCTCCGAGCCAGAGCAACATCCCGCCCAGCCCCGACCGATTGTTATTGTCATCCATGGCGGTTCGTGGAGTGGCGGTACGAAAAGCGACTTCGCACAATATGACCGCTGGCTGGCTGCTGGTGGACGGGTTGTCTTCGATGTCGAGTACCGCTTGGCAGACGCCAACAACCGCTTTCCCGCAGCAATCGAGGACGTAAAGTGTGCCATCGGGTGGGCCAAACGTAATGCTGCGACCTATGGTGCCGATCCGGCGCGCATCGCGTTACTGGGACGATCCGCCGGTGGGCAACTTGCGCTTTTGGCAGCCTACACGCCCAACGCTCTCGCACTCCCGCCGACCTGCCTGGCCCCGGATACGACTGTCAAGGCAGTCATCTCCTTGTATGGCCCGACTGATCTCGTCTGGGGCTACAGCCACCCGGCCCGACCCGATGTAATAAATGGTCCGCAGACGCTGGAAAACTACATGGGCGGCTCCCCCACGACAGCAGCTGCCGCCTACGCTCTCGCGGCACCAATCGAGCACATCAGCGCCACCACTCCGCCCACCTTGCTGTTCCATGGTGGCCATGATCAACTCGTTGGCCATCAACATGCCGAGCATCTCGTCACCAAGCTCAAAGGCGCGGGAGTACCCTTTGGCTACACCTACCTGCCTTGGGCCAACCACGGCTTCGACTTCAACTTCAACGGCTGGGGCTCACAGATCGCCCAGGCGCAGATGGATGCTTTTCTCAATACGTACCTATGACGGCCCTTATTTTTGCCAGTCGCTTAAATCCCACCCGGTAAACTTGGCAAGCTCGGCAGTATCTTCAGCGAATACACGGAGCAGATAGGTACGGTCTTCTGGCAATATCGGCTTGTAGTTCAGCGAAAAGATCTTTTTATGCGGTGGAATAACGGGCTCCAGACCGAGGAAAGCGTATACCCTTCGCAACGAGGCTTCGTGCTCAGTCATAAGCTCGTCCTGCCGCACGAACAGCATTTGTTCCCGTGGAAAATATTGTAGGAGGTTGTTAATCTGCCGCATATAAAAGCCACGGGCAGCATAGGAATAGAGCCACATTGGAGAGCTGAGGCGGTAATGGGCCAAGACCTGGGCTAAGCCTCCTTGGCCAGCCTGGCGGATTTCAGCAATGGCCGTATCATCGATCTTGGCATGGTACCGATTCACGGCTTGGGATAGACGTCCTTCTTCCGCCAGAAGCGCTTCGCCAAATGGTAAGGGCTCGACGCCAGCCTTGACCACCATGCTGTAGTGCGAGAAGGCCCGTTCCACGGGATCCCGTAGGACAAATATGAGCTTTAACGCCGGATTATAGCGGTGTAGCCGCTCCGCAACGTGCGGCGCGAACATATAGGAAGGTGTTGCTTCGCCGACCAACTTTTGGCCAGTATAATCCGGAAATGCTTTCGTATACTGGTCGTACGACGGCTCTCCGCCCTCGAAGAACTCGTCTTGATCAAAGAAGTGGACTTCTTTGTTCCGGGCCATGCAAATGTCAGGGTGGCGGACAAGAAACGCATGTAAAGCAGTTGTACCGCCCTTCTGGGTCCCGGCGATCATGAAATTGACCGAGATTGGCTGCTGGGGAACAGTAGTCATCGCGAAGCACTCCTCCGATGATATTATCTTGCCGAATAATTATTCTGTCAAGCAACTATCATTTGACATCCAACGTCGAAGTGGTACTATTCATTTTGTTAGTTACTCTAACTAAATGAATGGACTACCCAGTGAAGACGTGAGGACGGCATGATAGTAACTCC
>JBBRHB010000499.1:0-4325 GCA_038223355.1 Chloroflexales bacterium | reverse complement strand
CGATGAAGTGGTCGCTCATGCCCATCGCATTCCACTCTGCATCGGTATCGATCAGCAAAGGGCGACCGGTGGTCATAACGTGATGCGGCAATCCATGGGGCGCGATCAACTCGCCAATCGAGGCATCACGGAAGAACTGTCCATTCTCTTTGACCCACTCGGCGATGATCCGCTGCTCCTCGTTAACGAGAATGAGGGTGTAGACCTGACCAGGAAAGGCATGCTCAACTGCGGTTATAGCACCCTCTAGCGCACCACCGACATCGTGGCTGTGACCGAGCTCTTCGCCCAGATCTACTTGTGCTTCCAGGGTCGCAATAACTTGATCGCGCTCGCCCAGCAACATGGCTTTCTCGACTGCAATCGCGACTTGCGTTGCAACCTCATTCATAAAAGCCCGATCCTGGGCGCTGTACATCCCAGCCTGTTGGTGCTGGATCGAGAGGATGCCGACCGGCCGGCCATCGCCCAATAGCATTGGCACACCGAGCCAGGACTTCCCCGGTTGACTCGCACCATAATGGAGCGGCTCGATCTCGGGGTAGCCCGGCAGTTCAACCAATAGATCATCGAAGGCCAGTGGTTTGAGATTACGAATAATCCAGCTCACGAGGTTATTGCTGAGCGGGCCTACCAGAGTATCTGTCCATATGTCGTCGCTGTCCACGAGTAGCGATAACACCTGAGCCTTGCTCACTGGGTTATAGATCGTGCCGGCGAAGGCATCCAGGGGCATGACACTGCGTATGCTAGCGTAGGTAACCTGGAGCACCGAGCGCAAGTCGGTTAAGTTGGCTGTGAGTTGGCTTAGCATGACCAGCATGTGTTTTTCGGCTTGTAGCCGTTGGATCGTGGCCTGCAGGCGCCATCGCTCTAAAGCTGTAGCGAATAAAGGCGCGATCAAGGGTAATAGCTGGAGGTCAAGGTGGGGGGCATGCAGGATGCCGCTCACCTGGGTGCCAACCTGCATAGCGGTACCATGGGCGATCCACTGTTGAATGGCCGCCAGATCGTCCATGCGAGTGTAGCTGGTGGGGACACAGGGTGGCAAATGCCAACCGGCTCCAGGGCCGAGCTGAGTGGCCAGAGTGTGGAGAGTTACCTGGGCATCGGCGAGGTCGGTTACAACCAGAGCGCCAAGGAGCGAGAGCAAGGTTGTCAGAGCCGGTGCGGTAGTGGTTGGCGGCACAGTATCCTCTAAACACGGAACTGGTGTAGTCTGTATGGCGGGGGAAGTATACAACAAAGTTTTGCACAAACTTCCCCGTTGGCGCAGAGTACTATGCCAGTTTAGGACCACCGCTGTCACCCCGAGATTGGGGGCACAGATCTTGCGAATACAGCTGCTCTATGGTAAACTTCACCGTAGTTTGAAGAATGATCGATACGTGGCCCCGTCCTACCGTCGGTGTGTTTGGTAGATAGCGCCAAACCGTCCCCCAGCGAGCCGCTAGCGCGTACACCACTTCACCAGAAAGCACCTTTGCAGTTGATTAGCAGGTTGTTCCTTGCCGGCGGATGTGAGCGCTTATCGACAGGCCTGAGCATTCTATAGCTGGATTAAATGCACCTTTATCCACCCGTATTCCACTTTACATGCGCCGGTGACGGCGGAGAAAACGAATGAACGTTGCTGAACTTGAAACCAAACCCCTAAGCGAACTACACGACTTAGCCAAAGAATTGGATATGCCGGGTTTTGTTCGCTTGCGGAAGCCTGACTTGATTATGAAGCTGCTGCATGCACAGACTGAGCAGCAAAGTAATGTTTTTAGCTCGGGTATTTTAGATGTTGTATCGGATGGCTTTGGCTTTTTACGCTCGGACCGAATGCTACCGGGACCCGAAGATGTATATGTTTCGCAGTCGCAGATTCGTCGCTTCGGGCTGCGCACAGGTGATCGGGTTGCCGGACAGGTACGGGCACCTAAAGAAAATGAGCGCTACTTTAGCTTGCTGCGGGTCGAACTGGTGAATGGTATCGATCCGGAGATCGCCCGTAACCGCCCGCATTTCGAGCAGCTCACGCCAATCTTTCCTAATACGATGTTGAACCTCGCGACCGACCCCCATATTTTATCGACGCGCGTCGTTGATCTGGTGGCACCGATCGGGCGCGGTCAACGAGGCTTAATTGTATCGCCGCCGAAAGCGGGCAAAACGATGCTAATGAAGGCGATCGCAAACGGCATCACCAGTAATCACCCCGATGTACATTTGATGGTCTTGCTGGTCGGTGAGCGACCGGAGGAAGTCACCGATATGCGCCGCTCGGTTAAAGGTGAGGTCGTTTCCTCCACTTTTGACGAATCGGTCGAAGATCAAACCAAAGTTACTGAGATGACCCTGGAGCGCGCGAAGCGGCTCGTCGAAGGCGGCCAGGACGTAGCGATCCTGATGGACTCGATTACGCGTGTCGCGCGGGCCTATAACCTTGATATGCCACCATCAGGCCGTACGCTATCGGGCGGTATCGATCCGGTCGCACTTTACCCACCCAAACGCTTTTTCGGTGCAGCACGTAATATCGAGGAGGGCGGCTCGCTGACTATTATCGCGACCTGCCTCGTTGATACCGGCTCGCGCATGGATGATGTGATTTACGAAGAGTTTAAGGGCACAGGTAACTCCGAGTTGGTGCTGGAGCGTCGGCTGGCCGAAAAGCGTATCTTCCCGGCAATCGATGTTAATCGTTCGTCAACACGGCGCGATGAGCTGCTGCTGTCGCCAGAAATTCTGCGTCAGGTGTGGACGATGCGCCGGATGGTCAATATGCTGAACGATAATGAAGGCACCGAACTAGTCCTTACACGCCTCGCCAAGACGCGCTCAAACGAGGAGTTCCTCCAAACTCTGGGCCGAAATATGTAGTCCAGGTGCGGGCCATTGGTTCATGGGGCGGGCGGCAACGCTGGCCCCATCTTTGTTGATGGGAAGGAAGTATGCTCGATACGTTAACGATTGCCTTTATTGGGGCAGGTACGATGGGCGAGGCCATGATTGCTGGCCTGTTACGCGAACGGCTGGTGCCCGCCGAACAGATTATCGCGACTGGCCCTCGCGCCGAACGCCGCAGTCAGTTGGCCGAGGTGTATGGTATTCAGGTGACAGATGATAACCGCGCAGCGGCTCACGCGGCTGATGTGGTGGTTTTTGCCTTGAAGCCACAGACCGTGCCTAAAGTCTTGCCCACCTTGCGTGGGACATTTCGGCCAGGCGATCTTGTGCTGTCAATTATTGCAGGGGCGACGATTACAACCTTCCGGGATACCTTGAGCCACGCTGCCATTGTGCGGGCCATGCCTAATACACCGGCGCAGATCGCGCAAGGGATGACGGTCTGGACGGCGACGGAGGCGGTGACGGAAACGCAGCGGGCGCAGGTCCAGCTGATCTTAGGCGCGCTGGGCCATGAGCATTACGTTGCGGATGAAAAGTACCTCGATATGGCGACGGCACTTTCAGGAACGGGACCGGCCTACTGCTTTTTGCTGCTGGAAGCGATGGTGGACGCGGGCGTGCACCTGGGCTTTCCGCGACGAGTAGCTGAAGAGCTAGTCTTGCAAACTATGCTGGGCTCAACGATGTTTGCGCTTCAATCGGGCAAGCATCTGGCGGAGCTACGCAATATGGTGACGTCGCCCGGCGGCACAACGGCGGCTGCCTTACGCGAAATGGAGCGGGGTGGGCTCCGAACGGTGCTGGCGGACGGTATATGGGCCGCCTATGAGCGAGCCCATGAGCTAGGCAAGTAGCGCATTCACGACAAAGCGCCCGGTGCATTGCACCGGGCGCTTTGTTTGCTTTGGAGCGAAAGGTTAGACGTTGCGGTCGCCTACGCCGCCGCTTTTGTTAAGGTCACTCCCGGTGACATCTTCAGCACCGCGCTCCACGGCGCCGGCCGCACGGTCAATGACGTTCCCCGCCGCGTTGGCGCCACGCTCTGCGGTGTTCTCAACGCGATTGGTTGTGCCGTGACCCGTGCCCTGCATGCTACTGGTCGAGGTGTTGACGGTCTCCTTGTAACCCGTTGGCCGCATCTCGGTCGGGAGTTGCTCGACGTTTACATCCGTGCGCCGTACCGTGTCCTGGATGTTCTCGGTGCGCTCGTTGGCTTGCTTGTTGATGACCACTTCTTCGACGACGCGAGCCTGCTTGTTGACCACGGCTTGCTCGGCCATCTCGCGGACCTCAAAGGTGCCTTCACGCAGCTGGTCGATCCTCGACGGGTCGACCGCTTGGTCTACCGGCCGGCGCTCAACGTTAACATGCTCTTCGTGCAAGCTGACCTGCTCATTAACAGGCGTCTCGGTGACATGCGTTTG
>JBBRHB010000498.1:0-4329 GCA_038223355.1 Chloroflexales bacterium | reverse complement strand
GACCGGTTTAGCCGTTCCAAACTGGCTACACCCCAACTATCCGCCCCATGAACCGATGGAGGGTCGTTACTGCTGGGTCGAACCGCTTGTTGTCGCCCGACATGCGACGGATCTTTTTGTGGCGAACAGTGCTGACGCAGACCAACGCATGTGGACCTATCTGGCCTACGGCCCTTTTCCCCACCTCGATGACTACATCACCTGGATGCAGCAAGTATGTCAGTCAGATGATCCTTTCTTCCACGCAATTGTTGATCGGTCTACGGGCAAAGCTGTTGGTGTCGCGAGCTACCTACGGATCACTCCTGCTAGCGGCTCTATCGAAGTAGGTCACATCGCCTACTCGCCGTCCTTACAACGTACCCCAGCTGCGACAGAAGCCATGTATCTAATGATGCAGCGAGCCTTTGCCCTTGGCTACCGGCGTTATGAGTGGAAGTGCGATGCGTTGAACGCCCGTTCGCGTGCGGCTGCTCAACGCCTAGGCTTCTCCTTCGAAGGGATCTTCCGCCAAGCCACCGTGTACAAAGGCCGCAATCGTGATACGGCCTGGTATGCCATGATCGATCAAGAATGGCCGGTCCTGCAAAAGGCGTTCGAGCAGTGGCTCGATCCCACGAACTTTGACGGCATCGGTCAGCAGCGGGCACGTTTAGTCGAATTGATGGGCCCGCTCCTGCAACCCCGCTAAATACGAGGATCTCTTGGTATGCCTGGTATCACCATTGAGCAAGCCCATGACCGAGCACTGGATATTCTGCATGCGTGTACCACGCCCTATGGCTTTCGCGCCTCCAGCTTGGCAGCCGGCTATCCACAGACCTGGGCCCGCGACAGTATCATCACATTTCTGGGTGCTGTTGCGACTGGAGATGCCGATTTAATCCGTGCTGGCCGCGCCTCCCTGGAGATTATGGGCGCGCACCAATCTGCTCTAGGACTGATCCAACTCAATGTTAATCCAGACTCTGGCGCAGTGAGTACCGAAAATGCCGGCGCAGTTGATTCGAACTTGTGGTTCCTGCTTGGGCACTATCTGTATTTTAAACAGACGGGCGACACGGCCTTTTTGGAGCAACACTGGTCGTGCATTGCGCAAGCCGTCGTGTGGCTGGAATACCAGGACATGAACGCCTGCGGTCTACTTGAGGTGCCTGAGGCCGGCAACTGGATGGATTTGTTGGCCGTTCATTACAACACCTTATATGACAATGTCTTATATTACGGGGCGGTACTGGCGTACCAGGAGCTGGCGACACACGTCTTGCCCGGTACGATCAAGCATCAGCCGGTTGTTGACGCGGCCGGTATTCATGAGCGACTTAATCTGCTCATGTGGATCGACCGTTGTTGGGTCTCCGACCATTTTGCAGAACATTTGGACCGGCTTAAGGCCATCCGCTTAGAGTGGTTCATGGTGTACCACAACATCGGTACCATCTCCAGTCGCCCCTTTTATCTGCCCTGGGTAGCCTTTCGTGAGTATGGCGATTGGTGCGATAGCCTGGGTAATCTACTGGCGATCCTGACAGGGGTTGCCGACCGCCACCGTGCGACGCACATTCTACGCTATATGCAGCAGGTGGGCATGGCGGAACCGTACCCCACCAAAGCGATCTATCCGCCGATTTACCCGGGCGAACGCGATTGGCGCGACTACTACCGTAGCCGGAATCTCAACTTGCCGCATCAATACCATAACGGTGGTATCTGGCCGATGATCGGTGGCTTCCATGTTGCGGCCCTCGTGAGTCAGGGATGGACTGGGGCAGCCGAACGACTACTTGACTCACTGGCGCTAGCGAACCACCAGGGGTTGGATGGTGAATGGGAATTCAACGAATGGCTCCATGGCGAACGTGGCCAGCCCATGGGATATGCACAACAGGCCTGGTCTGCCGCAATGTTTTTGTATGCCGAGCAAGCGGTGCGAACCGGTCGCTTGCCGCTGTTCGATGATCTGCTGGCCGCGAAGCCCGCAGCAGCAGTCGCGACCGAGGTCAACGATGTTGTTATCCGTGGCGGCGGCGGGCCAGCCTGATGAGGGCTGGTCCGCTTAGCCGCCAGGCCATCCGCTGCAGCCAAGAGTCACGGGCAGCTATCCTAGTCTGGCGCGGCTGCTCACGCGGATGGCTTGTGGAAGTAGTGACCCTGATCGAGATCGTCGATGAGCCCAGGGTGCGTCGGCTGCCACTCGAGCAGCGCGCGGGTCAGCGCACTTGAGGCAGGGCTGTCGATGCCGAGGAAGCCTGCCAGGAACCCGAAGTGCGCGCCGGCGTCTTCTGGTGCGATGGCGACTACCGGGAGATCAAGATGCTGTCCGATCACCGCAGCGATGGCGCGCACCGGCACGCCCTCGTCCGCGACGGCCTGCAGCACCGATCCCGCCGGCGCCTTCTCCAGAGACAAGCGGAAGAGGCGTGCGGCATCGAGCCGATGCACGGCGGGCCAGCGGTTGGACCCGTCGCCGATGTAACCGGAGACGCCCTTGGCACGGGCGATGCCGACGAGGGTCGCCATGAAGCCGTTATCTCCATCGCCGTGACACGTCGGAGGAAGGCGCACAACCGACGAGCGGACGCCGCGGGACGCGAGGGCGAGCGTAACGTGCGCCGTGACCAGCCGGGTCGACGGACCAGCAAGAGCGGCCATCGCCGGGTCGGGACTCTGCCCGTCCCGTTCGGTCGCCACGCGCCCCGGTGCGATCCCGAGCGTCCCGGAAGCGATGACGAACGGTCGATCAGACCCTGCGAGCGCCTCGCCGAACGTCTCGACGGCGCGGCGATCCGCATCGGTCGCGCTCTGGAAGCCCCCCGAGAAGGCGATGTCGTGCTTGAACGCGAGGTGGATTACGCCATCCGACGCGGCAGCTGCACTCCGCAGGATGTCGAGATCGTCAAGCGTGCCGCGCTGGACCACTGCTCCAGCGGCGGTGAGGGCCGCGGCAGCGGCATCCGAGCGGGCGAGCCCGACGACCTGATGGCCCGCCCCGATGAGCTCGGGAACGACGGCGGAGCCGATCCAGCCGGACGCGCCGGTAACAAAGATACGCATATGAGAGTCCCTCCATGTCTATGTCAGAAACTGACATCACTATTATACCACGTTATGGCAGTCACTGACATTACATTGGCGGTGAGGTAGAATGACAGCATGCGTGGATATACCACGTTATGGCAGTCGCTGACGTTACATCGGCGGTGAGGTAGAATGACGGGATGACTCGATGGGAAGCGGATGGTCGCGGCAGGCTGGAGCGGGCTGCCTTCGAGCTCTTCAGCGAGCGCGGGTTCGACAACACCACCGTCGCGGAGATCGCCCAGCGGGCAGGCGTCACGGAGCGCACGTTCTTCCGGCACTTCGCCGACAAACGTGAGGTGCTGTTCCCGCCCGAGGGCTCGCTTCACCTGCAGGAACTCCTGGTAGGCGCCGTCGCGGGTGCTCATGCGTCCCTGGCGCCCATCGACGCGGTCGCGGCGGGCCTCGAGGCCGCCGGTGCTCCATTCCAGGAGCACCGCGATAACGCCCGCCGACGTGCGGCCATCATCGCCGCGACCCCCGAGCTGCGCGAACGCGAACTGATTAAGCTCGGCGCGTGGTCCACAGCGCTCTGCGACACGTTGCAACGGCGCGGCCTCAGCGCTGCAGCCGCACGCCTCACGGCCGAGGTCGCGATCGCCGTCTTCAGGATCGCGTTCGACCGATGGATCGAGGACACCAACGACCGCGACTTTCCGCAACTCATCCGCGAGTCGCTCGCCCAGCTGAAAGCCGTTACCGCGGGCGCATGACCGCATGCTTAGTATGACGTATAGCCACGTGCGCAGGAGAAAACGATGAGCCAGGCTCGACCCACTAACGGCCTGGAGCATGTGCCCGCTAAACCACTGTTGCGCGGCTGGTTTCACGCGGCAGCCGCTGCTGCTTCCGTCGCGTTCACTGCCGTGATGCTGGCTGCCAGCCGTGCCAACGGGCAGCGCCTGCTCCCCTTGCTGGTATTCGGCCTGAGCATGATCGAGTTATATACTGTGAGTGCGATCTACCACATTGGGAGCTGGTCCAGCCGCGTCCGGCCGGTGCTCCGCGCGATCGATCACGCGAACATCTTTGTTTTGATTGCCGGCACCTACACCCCGTTGTGCGTCATCGCCCTGCACGGGTGGGGACAAACAGCGATGCTGACGGGTATCTGGCTACTGGCCGTGGGCGGTGTCTGCTTGTCGGTGTTTAAGCTCGGCCTGCCCCGCTGGGTCGGGACGGGCTTGTACATCGCCATGGGATGGCTCTCGATCCTGGCACTCCCAGCCATGTGGTCGGCGTTAACCGGGT
>JBBRHB010000497.1:0-4340 GCA_038223355.1 Chloroflexales bacterium | reverse complement strand
TGGGCGTTCTTGACCGGTGTTCGGCTATGGGGTGCGCGCCCACAATGGACGATGTTGGAGCAGTTGCCGCGAGCAGCACTTGGTCATCATGGCCTGAACCTGGCCATCCAGCTCACCAACCTTGCGGTGCCTGTCGTCGTCGCAGCGCTCCTTGCCGCCGGGCAAAACGCGAGTTTTTATATGGCCTGGCTGCTGGTAAACTTTGTCTTTGCTATTCCGTATACGCTCACAACTGTGCTGTTTGCCGTCGGCTCAGGTGATCGGGCTGCCTTTACTCACAAGCTTCGCCTGACCGTTGCTCTCGCTTTGGCCGCAGGTCTGCTGCTCACCGGCGCCTTATGGTTGACCGCCGATCAGCTTATGAGTATCTTCGGTCGTGGCTATGCTGAACAGGCCGCCGGTGCACTACGCATTCTAGTGCTCGGCGTCTTTCCCCTCATTATCAAAGATCATTTTGTTGCCATTCGCCGGGTAGCAGGCAAAATGGCCGGTACTGCTCTGCTAATCGCTCTCGGCGGTCTGCTTGAGCTTGCCTTGGTCGTAATCGGAGCGCGGGCCGGCGGTCTGCATGGCCTGAGTATTGGTTGGGTGCTGGCTCTCCTAGCACAGGCTGTCGTGATGTTCCCGAGCGTGTATCGCGCCGCCGTTGCACCGCCTATTGCGCCTCTCGGTACGGCCTGGAGCAGCCTCTAGGCGGCGTCGACCGGCATTGCTAACCTTCTCGCCACGCATTGTGACCGTTCCTGTCACACAGCTCCGCTATAATCAAGGAGCACTTGGAATTCACAGGTGCCAAGTGGGAAGAGCGATAGAAAGGAACCTGAGATGCCTCGCATCAAACCTCAAGAATCCAGTAAGCGGCCCGGGCTTTCCTGGTCGAGCGGTAAAGAAGTTATTGGCCAGGACCGTGTTCATCGTGGCCTGTTCCTTGACACCGGTTTAGATGCTGCACTCGACGACGCCGCCGAGGCGGCCGGTTGGCAGCGGGGCGACCTGCCCCATATGGAAGGCACACGTGAGCATTGGCTTGTCCCGACGCCCACGCCATTGTTCGTCCTGATCGATGGGGTGCCCTTCACGAAAATGGCGGCGATGGTGCGTAATGATGTCTCCTATGCTGGCATCGGTGTTCGCTGGCCGCAGGGTCAAAAAAGCGCCCTGGCAGTGCAGGTGCTGCACCCCGACCTGCTGGCCCAAAGTTACACGACACCCTTAGGCCTGACGGTCTCCGGCACCAGCACCGACGACCTGCTCCAAGCGCTACTGACCCACGATGCCGTCCTGACGGTGTGCGAAGCAGCGGCGGCAGCGCGCGGCAACCCCCGCGTCTTTGAGTTCTGGGAGATTGCCTTGATGATCAAAGCGGGCGACAAGGTTGCGCGCGGCACGGCTCAGACCAGCATGATTAGCCCGATCATCTGCGCCCATCCCGCCAAGCCTGGCGTAGATTATCTACGCACGCTGCTCGCCCCGAAAGTCGTCGGTGATGTGGTCACCGCGCAGAGCGCTGCCATTCGGAGTTGGGCTACCGAGTTCGCGCGTCCAGAACTTAACCGAGTTCGCGCGGACGAGGAGTTGGCCGTTTCCATAAGTTAAGCTCGAGTTGCTCATTGGTTTGCCGCAACGTCTCCTGCTTAACCTACTACCTAAATCGTGTGGAGCAGGGTTAAGCAGGAGCGCGAGCTAGCGTTTCCCCTGGACAGTCTGCTGGTAGCGCAGTATCCTGAGCCAAGCATGAATGCCACTATGGAGCATAAACCTTAATGAATGAGTTGACAGCAGCGCAACGCCAGTATGTGCGTCGCTTGGCGCATAATCTGCCTGCACTGGTGCATATTGGCCAAAAAGGACTGACCGAGCAAGTTCTAACCAACATCGACCAAGCGCTAACGGCCAATGAACTGATCAAAGTAAAGTATGTAGCAGAGCGAGACGAGCGACCGACCCTGGCCGCCTCTATCGCCGGCAAGACACAAAGTCATCTGATTGGCCTGATCGGCAACATTCTCATTCTATATCGCCAGCATCCCGATCCTGAAGAGCGCAAGATCGATCTCCCACGCTGACCTTAATGAACCCGCAGCTGGCGGCGGGTTTGTCCCAGAGATACGGTCTATGCATCTCCTGCTCGCCGTACATCCTCATCTGGATCAGTCTTGAGGGCCGTTTCCAGCGTTGGATCCGGCCATGTTGATCGACCTCCGAGAACGGATGCTGCCGCCATACGGATCAGCCCAAACCCATCTGGGTCTGTCAAGAGCATGTGCCGGATCGTAGCGGCGACGTCTCCATCCCCAATCATCATCTT
Source organism: Chloroflexales bacterium (assembly GCA_038223355.1). GTDB lineage: Bacteria > Chloroflexota > Chloroflexia > Chloroflexales > Kallotenuaceae > JACDGP01. The sequence goes on along the minus strand of JBBRHB010000497.1, from coordinate 2,032 downwards.
GAAGGAGCTCAACGAAGAAATCAAAAGCTGGAGGGAAGTGAGCTTCTGCGAGCGCATGCATCGTTCGCCAGTCCTTCCGCCAACAACTGCAGGTCAACATCGCGAGCGCCGGCGGGCAACAGGTGAACGTCGCCGGGTGAAGTTCTGCAGAGATAAAAGCCCAATCAGACAGGACAACTCAAGAAAAGCACTAGTCTTTGTTGTCCTCAATAATCTGGGTCATTGGCTGTTAGCGCAAAAATAAACGAGCCAGCCATTGCCGTACCGTCCGCTGGTGTACTATCCCATCGGAAGTAACCCACTTTAGAGGAAACACATCAACAATGGTCTCCCCATCATCGCCCTGCACCTTCGCACCGAGGCGCTGTGCGAGAGCCAGCATCTTCTCAGTAACCTTTTCACCCGGACCTTTCGAATAGATATTGCCGCGCTCCCAACTAAACCAAGAATTGGAATAGCTTGACGGGCCAATCCACAAGGCAAAGTAAGGACCATACTCTAAGGCCAGCACTAGCTCGGGATCATCCTCAATAAGCGCAACCCACTCCGCCGGCGCAATTTCGTTACCCGCATTTTCAGCCCAATGCTGAGCCCGTGTAATGTGAACGTCGTATCCCAAGCTCGCCCTATCAATTTCGAATCTGATACCACTACCGCCGATTATCGACCGTCTAGACAGTAACAAGTATACCTGTTCCCGATTAAAGGCATTTACTCTTGGTCTAGCCCTTCATGTAATCCTGCGCTTTGCTATGCTACACTGGCGCTACGCGGCTCGACCTGCAACAGGAAAGCGGAAACGGTCGGCGTGGCTAGAGGAGGCTTTCGGCCCTCATAAAATCGGCAAGGAGAGGCAGTATGAAATTTCTTCTCACGTCCGCGGGTATCAAGAACCCGAGCATCCGCAACGCGCTGGTCGATCTCCTGGGCAAACCGATCGCCGCGTGCAGCGCTCTCTGCATCCCCACTGCGATGTACGGGCACCCTATGGTCGGTCCTGGCCCGGGGGCATGGCGTTTCATCAGCGGACAGTCCGCCGAACCCATGTGCGAGTTGGGCTGGAAGTCCTTGGGCGTGTTGGAGCTCACCGCGCTGCCCAGCATCGATGAAGAACACTGGGTCCCTAAGGTCTGGGAGACAGACGTCCTGCTGGTGGCGGGCGGCGATGCCCTGTACCTGTGCCACTGGATGAGGGAGTCCGGGCTGGCGGACCTCTTGCCGTCGCTGCGCGAGACGGTCTGGGTGGGACTGAGCGCCGGGAGCATGGTGATGACCCCTCGTATCGGGGAGGACTTCGTCGGGTGGAAGCCGCCCACCGGGAACGACAGCACGCTGGGCATCGTCGACTTCTCGATCTTCCCGCACCTGGATCACGAGATGCTGCCGGACAACTCCATGGCCGACGCCGAAAGATGGGCCGTCGGCATCCAGGGTCCGGCGTACGCGATTGACGATCAGACCGCCATACAAGTGATCGATGGAGCGGTCGAAGTTGTCTCCGAAGGCCATTGGAAACGGTTTACGCCCTAATGGGGTGGGGGAAGAGAGTGTCAAAAACCGGGGGAGGCAGCCATCCGAGCACGTTGTGGTACCTGACGATTGCGCCGTCTTTAATCCGTCAGTCCCATTTTTCTCTCCGTTGGAAACTCGTTCTCGGCCAAATCAGGACAGAGAGAGGCGAGCATTACTGGGTCGAGATTATTCAGCCGACAACAACCCCCCCGGTGTTTGACACTCTCGTGGGACGCTAAGCCGAGACCTCCTGGCTCTTGGCCAAAGTTCGTGAATCAAGGACGAGGAGACCGTGGTGCACAGTTGAACAATCACGTCTTTCCTCCAGTGTCACTACCCCTTTCACGCAAAGCTTATATGTCCAGGGGACAGACAACCGGATGAAAATGATGCGACAATCCACTCAGGTCGTGTGAGCCATGTCGAACGCCACCCGGTGCAGTGAGCCCGTCGCAAAGCTGACTCGGGAGTGCCCAGGAGACATCCATGTCGCCGTCCCACCGGACGAGCACGCGAGAGA